>JBGTEH010000230.1:0-25440 GCA_041747915.1 Ilumatobacteraceae bacterium | reverse complement strand
CGTTGTGCATGATCAGGTGCGGCAGGTTCGTCAGCTCGACTGGTTGGCATGAGATGTCGGGGTTGTCGTGGATCGTGTCGTAGGTCGATCGTGAACCGAGGCCGAAGCTGCACACGATCTTGCCGGGGTTGACCGTCTTCGTCGAGCCCGTGACGACGCCCGCTCGATACAGGTCGATGATGCCGTCGGTGAGCATCTCGGTGTGGATGCCGAGGTCGCGCACGCCACTGTCTCTCAGTAGCGAGCACACGGCGTTCGGCATGGCCCCGATGCCGATCTGCAAGCAGGCGCCGTCCTCGATTTCGCCGGCGATGAGTCGAGCGACCGCACGGTCGACGTCGGTGGGGACCGCGTTCGGGAGCTCGGTCAACGGCGAGCCTTCGCCGTCGAGCACGTAGTCGACCTGGCTGATGTGCAGACCGTTGTCGATGCCGTGGACATAAGGCAGGGCAGGGTCGACTTCGACGACGATGATCTTCGCCCGCGAGGCGACGGCGCCGTGCCAGAGGTTCGCAGCGCTGAAGTTGAAGTAACCGGTGGGGTCGAGGGGGCAGGTCTTGACCACCATGAGGTCGGGAGGGTCGATGAAGCGTCGGTAGTAGTCGGGGATCTCCCCAAGGTTGCACGGAATGTAATTCTGCTGGCCCACGTCCGACTGCTTGCGGTCGTAACCGCCGAGGTGCCAGTTGTAGAACGAGACGTGCTCACGCCCGGGATCAGCCTCGATTACCGCCCGCGGGCGCATACTCAGGCATCCGCGAATGTTCACGTTGCGCAGGTCGCCGATCCGACGTGCCAGCGCCTTGTCGAATGCATCGGGTTGCGCGAGCACGGCGCCATAGTCGATCCAGTCCCCCGATTGGACGAGCGATGCTGCCGCCTCTGCCGAGATGCGTTGCGCAGACTTGACGGCGGTCACAGTCATCAGTTGACCTTCCTGGTCATGCCGGTCCAGAACAGCTCCGAAGCGTATACGTCTGCGGTCCGCCGGTCGGGAATCGGCGAGCTTGCGAGGGCTGCGTGCAGGGTGCTCGGGGTGCTGGGGATGGTGCGCGTGCGGACTCCGGCCAGGATGAGCTCGATCCCGGCGGCGGACTGAGAGGTGGCGGTCGCTCGGCGGAGCGCAGGGGCGAGGGCGTGAATGTTCGGGGCGGCATCGCTTGGAATGGAGCCGATGAGGTCGTCGGCGGTGGCGCGGTGGCCGTCTTGGCGGTGTCGAAGTTGGGGGAGGTGGCCGATGAGATGCCCGCACAGGTAGTCGATCAGTGCAATGGTGGTGTCGGCAACGACGTCGTCGGGCAGCTCGACATCGCGGGCGCATTCTTCGATCGTTTCGTCGGCCTGGCGACTACCGAAGGACCCGCTCGATGCGGCGCAACCTTGGCCAGCCGGTTCGTCGCTGCGTTCGCCTCATGTTGCCGGCACCGATGTGGCGGGCGAGAGCTCGGAGGCTGAATGCGTCGAGTCCTTCGTTGTCGATGACCTCGATCGCCGCGCCGACGATCGTTTCGATGCTCAGTTCTGGCGCGTCAGGGTCGTTCTTCGCACGGCGCGCCATCAGCAACCTATTGGTCGTCGTGCACGCACGATGGGGGTCGGTACGGAACCGTCGGGAGTGCTCACGCGACCGCACCGACCACTGCACCAAGGAGTCCGTACCCGGACGCGAACGCAACGCCGTACGCAAGACCGCTGGTCAGTACCAGGCCTCGGGAGTACCGCTGAGCGTCGCTCGGCTCGAGACCCGCAACGATGATCGGGGCGACCGACCCGAACACGACCGCGGGTGAGCGATCGTTGCCGGGCGGTTCATGGTTCGATGAGTTGTTGGGGGATGGCGTCCATCGCCGTGACGGCCGAGGCTTCTCCGGTGTTGGAAGCAATGAGCAGCGCTTCGTCACGATCGGGGATCAGGATGGCTCGGGCGTACCAGACGGTGTTGCTACCGTCGTGGGCGTAGAAGGTGTCGCCGTCGACGCTGATACGCGACCAACCGGCGACGTAGTCGTGGTCGTCGTTGAAGAGATTCTCCACCGTCGTTGCGTCGAGCACCGCTGTGTCGCGACCTTGGAGGCCGTCGAGTACCGCTGCGGCGAACTTTGCCCAGTCGCCCATGGTGCAGTGCACGGTCCCGGCTGGGCCGAATGCTGGTGGGTTGTCGGTGACCGGTGCATTGTCGGGCACGACCTCGCCCGTTGCGGTGTGCCCGAGGGGCACGTCGGGTCCGATCGGCGCCCCGAACCCGCATGCCATACCGAGCGGTTCGAACACACGGGTCGTGATCAACTGTTCCCACGTGTCGCCGCCGATTCGTTCGGCGACGAGACCGGCGAGCATGTAGTTGAGGTTCGCGTACACGAACTCGCCCACAGGGGCTCCTGGAGCGGCGAGCGCGTCGGCGACGGCGTCGGCTCGGGCAGCGCTGGCATCGGTTGCGGCGAACAGCGAAACTTGGTCGAGGACGTCGTCGGTCAGACCAGCTCGGTGACCGAGTACATCGCGTAGCGAGGCGGCGGCGATCCGTTCATCGATCGGCAGGTCAGGCAGCAGGGTCGAGAGCTTGGCGTCGAGATCGAGCTGTTGGTCCTGCACGAACGTCGCCAGCAGCACGGCGGTCATCGCCTTGGTGTCCGAACCGAGGTGGAACGGTGCGTCCTCACCCAGAACCACATCGCTGTCGCGGGAACGGTGCCCCGCAACGGCGACGTCGACAATTCCCCCCGCCGCGATGTGGGCGATCGCCAGTGCCGGCAGATCGTAGGTAGTGACAGATTCCGCTGCGATAGTGGCTAGGTCTGGTCGCTGCGCCGTGGCTTCGGACGTCGCCTCGGTCGTCATCGGGTCATCGTTGGCGATGGTCGTCGGCGACGTCGAGTCCGCAGTGGACGTCAGGGCGGTGATCGGCGTCACGGAGGTCGTTGTGGGTTCCGCGTCCTGCGGGGCGTTGCTGCTGCAGCCCGCCAAGAGGGCTGCCATGGATACGGCGAGTGCGACGGATCGGGCCCGGCGCGAACAAGGTGCGTGTGTCTGCGATCTGGTGCTCATGTCAACTTCGGTTCCGGGGGATGGCTCGCCAGAGGCGACCGACACAGATCGCGCCAACGGCGAGCAGCAACCAGGTCAGTGGGCTGAAGGCGCCGCCGGTGTGTGTGTAGTTGCCGCCATCGAATGTGTAGGTGACTTCCGTCTGGAGTAGGGAGATGCCAGGCCACGTGTAGGTGCCGGTTGCGGTGGGATTGCCACCGAGCACCCCATCGCCGAAAGCCTGCGCCGCATCGCTGAACAGCGAAATCAGCAGCAGCGGTGCGGTCGCCGCGAAGATGAGCGCCGCGATCCACGAGTGGCGCGGACCGGGACCGAATTCGGCCTCGAGATACTCGGCGGCCAGCGCATCGCCGCGACCGAGGTCGCGAATCGCCGTGGCCGCCCCGACGTCTCCAGCAGCGGCTGTGAGATTGTCCCGTAGCTCGCGCCGTCGGGCGACCCTCGTCTTGCGCGGGAGGTCATAGAGGCGTTGATCGAGGCTCCACACCGAACGCTCGATTCGAAGTCGATCCAGGACACTGAGCTTGGTTTTCACGTTGTTTTGCCTTTCGGAGATGCGGGAAGCGGTCGCGCCAGTTGATTCGAAACGACGACCGCCAGGGCGTTCCACCGTGCAGTGCCGTCACCGAGCGCATCTCGGCCGGTCGCGGTGGGTCGGTAGTACTTTCTCGCCGGACCTTCGTCTGACGCCACCAGCCGGGCAGTCAAACGGCCCTCCCGTTCGAGGCGCGAGAGCGCCGGATACACGGTGCCAGCCGCCATGTCGGTGAGCCCGATCAGGTGCAGCCGTTGGACCACCTCGTAGCCGTACGACTCCTGCTCTGCCAGCAGGTGGAGAAGCAGAAGCGACAGCACTCCCTTGAGTAGCTGGGGATCGTGATCGGCGGGCACAGCACGTAGAGTACGCCTACTACTAGGTAATGTCAACTAGAGGGTTTCACGTACGATCTCACATCGACGCAGACTCAAGGAGAGAAGAGACCTCGCTGTGAAGAGCTCAACCGTCGGCCCGCTCGACATCACGTTCACCGCCACCCTGGGTCGGGTGCGCGACGGCGACACGTGGACCTGCGTCCAGTTGCCCGACTCGGCCTCGGTGTTCGGCACCCGTGGCCTGGTCAAGGTAGCCGGCACCGTTGACGGCGTCCCGTTCCGGGGGGCGTTCATGGCGCTCGGCGACGGCACCCACAAGCTCCCCATCGCCGCCGCCATCCGGAAGGCCATCGACAAGACCGACGGCGACGACGTCGTCATCCACCTCGACCAGCGTCTCAACTGATCGATAGATCTCGGTGCCAATGCGTCGACGGCGAAGGCGGAGGGACTGCTCGACCCTGGACGGTGTGGCGTATCTCGGACTCGGCGCTCGTTGCGGCGATCGGCGATCAATGATCCGATGCCCCTGGGATTCATCGCCGAACTTCAGCAGCATGTGCCGTCGCTCGATCTCGGCGCTCTCTTTCGCGATGGCAGCTGACGCGACCAATGCAGATCGAAGATGAACAGTAGGAGTTGACCGGTGCGCCGACGCCGCAGCTCGGATTCGTCCGTTATGGTGATCTCGACACGATGAGAGACCCCGCACTCGTGTTGAGCGCCACCGCAACACGGTCTGCTCGGGAGCGTCGCTCCGGTCCCCGGCGACATGTGAGGTGCTGATTCCCGCGACGCCCGATGCCGGGCGCTCCCGCGAAGATCGACCGACGCGGTTCTCGTGTCGGCTCGCATCCAGATGAGACACGATGACGATGGCCGATCATTGCCGGCGTCCTGATTGAGCGGTTCCGTCCAGCGGCGCCACCAGGAAAAGTGAGGTGCCGAGATGACGACGCAAGGATGCCCGAGTGGTCAGCCGGCGGTTCTTCGCGATGTCATTGTCGAAGTCACCGCATTGCGGGACGCTCTCCTGGCGGCCGAAGTCGAATGGGCCGATGAGATTGCAATGGTGCATCTCTCGCACCGCCTCTCGGCCACGAACCTCGTCCACTACGTACAGATGAGGAGCAACGACATCCGCGCGTTGCAAACCAAGCTGGGCTTGCTCGGCCTGTCGTCGTTGGGCCGAGCCGAGCCCTACGTGATGGCCACGGTCGAAGCGGTGCTCGCAGCGTTGGTCGGGTCGGCGGGCGAACCGGCGCCGATCCGAATGGCGAGCATCGCCCTCGATGAGGGTCACGAGTTGCTCATCCGCAACGCCGACACGCTGCTCGGACCCGCGCCCGAGCAGCGCACGACGCGGATCATGGTGACCTTGCCGAGCAACGCCGCCCACGACGACACACAGATCGGGAGCTTCATCAACCGTGGCATGGACATCGCGAGAATCAACTGTGCCCACGACGACACTGACGCGTGGGGGAACATGGTGGAATCGCTGCGCGCGGATGCGCACCACGATGGTCGACGATGTCGGATCGCGATGGATCTCGGCGGCCCGAAGTTGCGCACCGGGCCTTTGCTTCCGGGCTCGCGAGTCGTCCGCGTCCGGCCGCGTCGAGACGACCTCGGCCGTGTCGTGTACCCGGCCCGGGTATGGCTCTCGCACGCCGATACTCCGCCCAATGATGGTGGGGTTGCGTACGTTCACATTCCTGTCGACGACGCTGGCTGGGCACAACGGCGCCGCCCCGGCGACCGGATCGATCTTCGCGACGGCCGAGGGTCACGACGACACTGGATCGTGACCGCAGTCGTCGACAGCGGGTGCATTGCAGTCGCCCAGAAGACGTCGTACGTGGTGACCGGCACCGAGCTCAGTTGCCGCGGCGACAACGACCAACGGGACGTCGTGGCCGTGGGCAAGCTTGCCGAGGTCGAACAATCACACCGCGTCCAGCATGGCGATCGGGTCGTCCTGACGCGGTCACTCGAGCCTGCTCTGGCGACACCAGCGGGCACGGATCACTACATCGGCTGCAGCCTGTCGGCAGCGTTCGAACAGGCACGTCCAGGCGAACGGGTCTGGCTGGACGACGGCAAGATGGGCGGACCGATCGAGGTTGTCAACGCCGACGAGATCGCAGTGCGAATCACGGACATCGATCCTGCCGGAGCGAAACTGAAAGCTGGCAAGGGCATCAACCTGCCGGACACGGACCTACGGCTGGACGCACTCACGCCCAAGGACCTGGACGACCTCGCCTTCGTCGCCCGCCACGCTGACATGGTCAACCTGTCGTTCGTTCGTCGTACCGAGGACATCGAGCAGCTTCAAGACGAACTTCGACGGCTCGACGCGACCGGGCTGGGCATCGTGTTGAAGATCGAGAACGTGACCGCCTTCGGAAACCTGCCCGAGTTGTTGCTGACCGCGATGCGAAGCCCGTTGGTTGGCGTGATGATTGCCCGTGGCGACCTGGCGGTCGAGGTCGGTTTCGAGCGGCTCGCCGAGGTACAGGAGGAGATCATGTGGGCGTGCGAAGCGGCCCATGTACCGGTCATCTGGGCGACACAGGTACTCGACACGATGGCCCGGACCGGTCGACCATCGCGCGCGGAAGTCACCGATGCAGCAATGTCGGAACGAGCCGAATGCGTCATGCTCAATAAAGGCCCGTACATCGTCGAAGCGATCGACACACTCGATTCGATCTTGACCAGGATGAATGACCACCAGGACAAGAAGCGAAGCCTGATGCGTCAACTCAACGCATGGAGTTCGGCACGGCTGCTCACTGACGCCGGGTCGGCGACGTCGACTCACACTCAGTAAAGCTCACCAAGCGCGGGCGGTAAGGGGTTCTGTGCAGCGTGGGCCCCTCAGAAGAGGGGCCCACGGAGATTCTGGTCGGTCGGATCGACGGTCAGACGACCGCAGGCGTCTGACCCGGCCTGTCCTTGAGCAATGCCTCTGGGATCGTGTCCGGGATCTCGGTCCTGTTGCGCCGACGCGTTTCCCAGATGAACGCGGCGCCCATCACGGTGGACACCAAGCCCAGTCCGGCGAGCAACGCCGCGACACCGAGAGCCAACTGCAACGTGCTGTGCGTCGCTGCACCCACACCGAGCTCGGCCACCAGTGCGTGAGCGGTACCGCTCCACGCCATTTCGCGAGCAGCGGCCTCGACGGGGACCTCACGGTCGAATCCCGTCCAGTAGCGACCGTTGACCTCAAAGTCACATGTCACACCGTCGGCGGGGAACGGATCCGGAACTGCCACGGTCTCGCCATTGCAGTCGAACTCGGTCGCCACGCCGTCGTCACCGGTCAGATCGGCCTCGGTCAACACCACCGTCTGGGTGCCGTTCAGTGTGTGGTACGAGATCGTCGCCATCTGGTACATGTATTCGGTCGCACTGTTGACCAGCGGATCGTTGGGGTCCAGATCGGACTCGACAATCGGGAAACTCCAATCGTCTTCCAACAATGACCTGATCGCCAAGCCGCCCTCGACTTCGCCGCGATCGACGAGTTCACCATCGTCGTTGTAGCTGAGTTCGACGTTCTGTACCTCGCTGAACGCCTGCAAGGATCCGTAGCCACCCTGGACCTTGCTGTACGCGACGCCGGCGCCGACGAAATAGCCGATCCCGACAACGATCAGGAAGATCCCGAGTAGTCCCAGTGGCTTCCTCAACATGACAACTCACTTCTCTGGTTTGTGCGATTCATCTGAACGTTCCCTTCGTGGAGGTCGAATATGGCGAGCGCTCGAATGGGTCTCACCCACCGAACGTCGTGCACGGGGTAGTCAGAACGACACGACGCACGACAGTGACAACGACGACGAAGCCATTGCGGGAACTGTGAACAACGCGTTCTCCTGAGATCCGAGCGAACTAGCGCTACCAGGGTCCGGAGCATCGCCCCTGAGCTGGTGAATGGCACCGGCTCAACACGTGAGGGCTCTTGTCGTGTCAGGCCAACGTAGCCCCTCGGTTCACCCGGCGCAACCGTCGATGTCCGCCCGGCGCAGCCAGGGCATCAACGCATCCACGCGAGGACCGTCGGTGCCCGCGCACGGCGAGTCTTCGGGGTCGACAGTGGCGAAGTCGATCCAGAAGGGGAGGGGTTGACATCCAGGAAAATTGGTGTAACCATTCCTCCATTCCAATGTTGAGCGGAGAGAGCATGTCCCACGCCCCCAGACGTCGCCTTGACGCTTCCACGTCATCTCCTGGCCGACCATTTCTCCTGAGCCCCTCGACGCGCTCGGTGGGCTGAGCGATGGGAATCGACCGACGGCGCATCACTCCGTTGGCCCCTGAGCAGTGGCCCGACGAGGTGAGCGGGCTGCTGCTTTCGCTCCGGGAGCTCATCGGCCATGACATGAATCTGTTCTCGACGCTCGCGCGACATCCGAAGCTGTACAAGCGGTTCACCGTGTTCGGCAACCACGTCAGGATGAAGTCGTCGTTGCGTTCGAGAGACCGTGAGCTGTTGATCATTCGTACGTGCTGGCTCTGCGACTGCAGTTACGACTTCACTCACCACACCACGGTCGGGCGTGCACTTGGCATCGAGGGCGACGAGATCGAGCGCATCAAGCAGGGCCCGGACGCCGCCGGGTGGGGCGACTTCGACGCTGCGCTCCTGCGCGCCGCCGACGAACTGCACGCCGACGGGTGCGTGTCCGATGCGACCTGGTCAACTCTTGCCACGCGGTACTCGACCGAACAGCTCATGGACGTCGTGTTCTGCGTCGGCCAGTACGTCTTGGTCTCGATGGCGGTGAAGTCCTTCGGCGTTGAACTCGAGGATTGGGCCGACGGCCACCAAGTCGCCCGCTCGCTTCCACCCCGATGACCCCGATCACCTTCCTGACAAAACCTTCCGAAAGAGAGCAGCCGACAATGACCGACACCGCCCGCACGACACGAGAGATCGTGGGTCGCGACGAGATCAACGACGTGGAGGAGATCCTGATGCTCGGCCCTCCCCCGGTCGACGAGATCATCCGCGAGATCCAAGCCGACGGCGCCATCCGCTTCACGTGGGACTACGAACAGGCGCGACCGGCGCTGGAGAGGCTGTACTCAAAGGCCAAGCGGTCGCAATGGGACGCCGACACGGCCATCGACTGGTCCCAGGACGTCGATCCCGAACGGATCGGACGCGGGCTGCTCGAAAGCCATCCCGAGATGCTGCTGTACCAGCAGAGGTCCAAGGATGATCCCACGCTTCCGCTCTATGGATGGACCGACAAGCAGTTCCTGCAGCTCGCGATCGAGTACCAGACGCAGTTCCTGAGCCAGATCGTCCACGGCGAGCAGGGCGCGCTTCTGTGCTCGGCCAAGATCTGCGAACAGGTTCCTTGGATCGAGGCGAAGTACTACGCGTCGACGCAGGTGATGGACGAGGCCCGTCACGTCGAGGTGTTCACCCGCTACCTCGACACCAAACTCGGCGGTCACCACCCCATCTCCGGCCACTTGCTTTCCCTGCTCGAAGACGTGCTCGGGGACTCGCGATGGGACATCACCTACATGGGGATGCAGATCATGATCGAAGGTCTGGCGCTCGCCTCATTCGGGTTCCTGCATGCCATCACCCCGGACCCGTTGCTCAAGACCGTGCTGCGTTACGTGATGAGTGACGAGGCACGCCACGTCGCGTTCGGCGTGATTTCGTTGGCCGAGGCGTACGAGGGCATGACTGCAGCGGAAATCAAGGACCGCCAGGAGTTTGCGTTCGAAGCCGGCCTGCGTATGCGCGATCGAACGTTCAACCAGGAGTTCTGGGTGCGCCTCGGCGTCGACCCTCGCGCCCAGCTCCGATGGCAGCTCGACAACCTCGACACCGCACTGTTCGGCGGCATGCTGTTCTCCAAGGTCGTCCCCAACGTCAAGAAGCTCGGGCTCCTGGATGCAGGAGACGGCTGGCTCCGCCAGAAGTACACCGAGATGGGGGTCATCCAGTACGAGGACTGGGTCGACACCTCCGAGGAGTACGCCGCGTTCGACGCCATCGCCACCGCGGGCTGAACGGTGCGTTACGAGAAGGTCGGCAAGGAGGATCTCTCGGCGGGTGTCGCCCGCCAACTCCGCTCCGCCATCCTCAGCGGGGCCCTCCAGCCCGGCGACCTACTGCCCCCGGAGCGCGATCTCGCCATGCAGTTCGGCGTCGATCGCCACACGCTGCGCTCGGCGTTGAGCGAACTCGAACAGTTGGGATTGGCTCACCGGCGTCAGGGGTCGGGCTGTCGAGTGCTGGACTTCCGCGAGACAGGGACTCTTGATCTCATCAAGTATCTCGTGGTCAAACCCGGCACCGATGACGTCGATCCCTTGATGGTCGGGCCGGTCATGGACGTCGCCCGGGTCACGCTCCAGGGCCTCGTCGAACTCGTGGTCGATCACGCGGACGCGGACGATCTCGCCACCATGGCCAACGCGCTCGATGTGCTGGGTGACTCGGTCGTCGAGGGCGTTGCCGACACGATCGCTCAGGCCGAGCGCTCCTTCTTCCGAACGGTGTTCCGCGGCAGTCACTCGCTGGTCGCCGAGCTGCTTGCCAATACCTTCGACCAGATCTTTGATGCCGCCATCGACCCGGAAGGGCGGACGCGGCTGTACTGGGACGACGTCATCATCAGTTCAGGGCGCCTCGACGCGTACCGCGACGTGATCGACGCCATCGAGCGCCGCGACGCAGCCGAAGCCCGACGACTCGTCGGGGTCGTCGTCGGCACGGTGCCCGCCGCCGTCAAGACGGTCACCACAGCGGCCCTCCCCTCGGCCCGGAAGCGGCGCCCCAACGCCGGTGCCGGGTGATTCGACGGGCCAAGGGAGACGACTGTTCGAATGGTCACGTGAACCTGCCTCCCTCGGTGCGTCGCGGGAGCGTCGAAGCGAAGGTCCAGGCGGCGTCGGCGTCGGCCCTCGAGATCTCGCGCAGGTCGGCGATGCCTACGTCGAGGTCTTCCGACCTGGCATAGGCACGCAACCCGAGCAGCGTGTCGACGAACCTGTCGTGTTCGATACCGAGATCCGCGGGGTGGGCAACGGTCGACGCCGCAGACACGATGCGGTGAGCGAAGTCCGCGTCGTTGCCCTGCACATGGGCGAGTGCCACCGTGGCGAACGAGATCAACTCGCCGTGCACGTGATGAGCGCCGGTCGCGTGTTCGTAGGCGTAGGCCCAGAAGTGTTCCGAACCCTCCTCGAACCGGCTGTGCCCTGCGCCGGCGCAGGCGGCTCCGATGCGGCGGTACGCGTCGGCGAGAAAGCGGAGGCCGGCGGGCGTCACGGCGGCGATGTCGTCAACGGCGTCCGCCAGTTCCGCGAGCAGGCTGGTGCCGAGCGCGGCCAACGGGGGGTCCCACGCGGGCCCGGCTCCCATGAGCGCTGCCGCGTTCCAATCGTGGAGCCCGGTGTGGCACGACAGCACGTCGCCGATCCCGGCCCGATTGAGGTGCTTGGGCGCCGACGAGATCAGGTCGAGGTCGACCACGACCAGTTCCGGTGCGATCGTGCCCACGTAGCGAACCCGGCCACCGTCGCGCACACCGACGGCGTCGGTGAATGCAGCGTCGACGGAGATGATCGTCGGCACCTGCACGAGGGGGAGCGACAGCGTCCAGGAGATGAACTTGGCGGTGTCCATCGCCGTCCCTCCGCCGATACCGACGACCACCGGCCGGGTGTCGCCCAGCCGGGAGGCGAGGCTCGCCACCGTTCGTTCGAGATGCCTGATCTCCATGTCCCACGCGTTGATCACGTGCACAGGCTCGGGGACCGACGCGCTCAGCGTGGTCCACGGTGGATCGTTGACGACGGCGATGTACGACGCGAACTCGCCGAGCACGTCGTCGACTCGTCGTTCCTCGCAGGCGAAGAGCGTGCCGTCGTTGGATCCCTGGTCGTCAGCGATGGCTCTAGATTGTCCGTTCAGTGGCCGCCGACGTGCATCGAATCGAACCCGGCGGCGGGCGAACGGTGCTCGTCGTGGTCGCTCATGCCGATGATGTCGCGCTCTTCCTCGGCGGAACCGTTGCTGCGTGGTGCGATGCCGATTGGCGCGTCGTCGTGATGCGCGTCACCGACGATCGGCGCGACTCGGTGGGGTCGACCGAGGACCTCACCGTTGGGGCGAACACTCGCGAGTTCCGCGCAGCGCTCGACGTGCTCGGCGTCGACGACGTCGTCGAGCTGGGGTGGACGACCGACACTCTGGGCGACGCGAGCATGGTCGATCTTCGCGAGCGGATCATCCACACCGTTCGGACCTATCGGCCGTACGCGCTGGTGTCGTTCGATCCGTACTCGATGTACGGCGAGGACAACCTGGATCACATCGCCGTCGCCCGCGCGGTCGACGAGTCGTTCTGGACGAGCCAGTTCGACCTCCACCATCCTGAGCACTTCGACGAGGGTCTGGCGCCGCACGGGTGCTTCGAACGGTGGTACTTCGGTCGACGCGTGATGGACGTCACCGACGTCGTCGACGTCACCGCGACGCTGCCACGCAAGATCGATGCAGCGTGCTGCCACCGCACGATGATGCTCAACTTCTTCAACCAACTCGTCCTGCAGGCGGAGACCGGTGGATGGGATCTCCCCATCGTCGCCGACGCGCTTGCCAGCGGATCGGTCGACGAGGTCCTCGCGTCGTTCGTTCGGACCTCGACGGAACGGACCGGATCGCAATACGGCCTGGCCGCCGCCGAGGAGTTCCGCGTCGTCACATTCGGCGGGATGGCCGCACTGCTCGAACGCCACGGAGTTCGACGGTGAGCGGCGTTCTCGACACTCCGGCGGTACTGGGTGGCCAACCCATTCGCCGCCACGACTATCCGACGTGGCCGGTGTGGGACGACGGCGAGCGCGACGGCCTGCTCGCGGTGCTCGACGCGGGAGGTTGGTGGCAGGGCGACGGCGACACCGCGGCTACGTTCGCCGCCGAGTTCGCGGAGTACCACGGCGCCCGGTTCGGGCTGGCGATGACCAACGGCACGCACACGCTGGAAGCCGCCCTGGTCGCATGCGATGTGGGCGACGGTGACGAGGTCATCGTTGCGGGCATGACCTTCGTTGCCTCGGCGGGCGCAGTCCTCGCAGTCAACGCCACGCCCGTGCTCGTCGACATCGATGCCGACACGCTGTGTATTGATCCCGTTGCCGCTGAAGCGGCCATCACCGCGCGCACGAAGGCGATCATCGCCGTGCACGTCGCCGGTGCCGCTGCCGATCTCGACGAACTCACGGCGCTGTGTGCGCGTCGCAGGCTCCGGCTGATCGAGGACTGCGCCCACGCTCATGGCACGTTCTGGCGCGGTCGGGGCGTGGGTTCATGGGGCGACTTCGGCAGCTTCTCGATGCAGCGCTCGAAGCTGATGACCGCCGGCGAGGGCGGCGTTCTGATCTGCAACGACGAAGCGCTGCGCGACGCCGCATGGTCGTACGCCGACTGTGGCCGGGCCAAGGGTGAGTGGTTCTACCACCACCCGAACTACGGCTCGAATATGCGGATGACCGAATGGCAGGGTGCTGTGCTGCGTGCCCAGCTTCAGCGGTTCCCTGATCAGAACCGAGTGCGCAACGAGAACGCCATTGCACTCAACGCCGCGCTCGACGAAGTGCCGGGGCTCCGCACGCCTCGTCGCGACCCGCGGATGGACTCGCAGGGCAACTATTGCTTCGTCGTCCATTACGACTCGGCCGGGTTCGCCGGCCTGCCCTTGAAGGACTTCGAGGTCGCGCTGGGCGCCGAGGGGATCCCGATGGGCGTGTCGTACCCGGCGCTCAGCGACCTGGCGATGTTCCGGATGAATCACTTCGCTCCCCGATTGCGTGAGCACGCACCAGCGATCGACTACTCGCAGATTCACCTACCTCGTGCCGAACACGCGGCGGGGAGCACGGTGTGGTTGCAGCACCGGCTCCTCCTCGCCGAGCGTGAGGACGTGCTCGACGTCGCTCGAGCGGCAGCACGAATCCAGCACTCTGCGGCAGCAATCGTGTCCGCGACCGACCCGACGACCTGAGGGGCTGGGTTGTCGGCGGGAACAGAGCGGATGATGCCGGCATGGAACGCGAGGCTCCTGGTCGCGACCGTACGCGCTGAACAACCCACTTTGGTCAGCCGATGACGCTTGCTTAGTTTGTGTGTGACTATTGTGTCTGCTGATGCGGAGAACACCCCGACTTCTCATGTCGGCACTCGCACTGTTGGGCTTCCTCGGTGCTTCCTGCGGGTCGGATGATTCCGACTCTGGCGCGACCGACCCGACAACCGGCGCGGTCTCGGGTGACGTGACGGTGTTCGCTGCAGCGTCGTTGACCGCAGCGTTCACGGAGATCGGTGACGCGTTCATGGTCGAGAACCCGGACGCGAACGTGACGTTCAACTTCGCGGCCTCGTCGGAGCTCGTGACCCAGATCGGCGAGGGCGCCCCTGCTGACGTGTTCGCGTCGGCGGACTCGAGCAACATGACGAAGTTCACCGATGCTGGCAGCAACGCGTCGGAGCCCGTGGTGTTCGCCACGAATCTGGCCGAGATCATCGTCGGCCCGGGCAATCCGACGGGGATCACTGGGATCGCCGACCTCGTGAATCCGGATCTGATCGTGGTCCTGTGCGCCCCCGAGGTTCCCTGCGGTAAGTACGCGGCGACGATCTTCGAGAACGCCGGTCTGACGGTGACGCCGAAGTCGTTGGAGGAGAACGTCAAGGCTGTCGTGACGAAGGTGACCTTGGGCGAGGCCGACGCGGGAATCGTGTACGCAACCGACGTGACCGCCGCTGGCACGGACGCCGAAGGAGTGGAGATCCCAGCGGACATCAACGTCGTCGCGGAGTATCCGATCGCGGTGACCCAGGAAGCCCCGAACGCCGAGGGCGCGCAGGCGTTCATCGATTTCGTGAACAGCGAGCAGGGTCAGAAGATCCTCGCGTCGTACGGATTCCTCGCTCCGTGAGTCGTCGTCGCCGGCGCCGCGGCAGGCGGGTCAGCCTGCCTCTCCCGGTACTGACACTCGCGATCGTCGCAATCGTGTTCTTCGCATTGCCGCTGATCGGGTTGTTGTGGCGGGCGCCGTGGTCGAACGCCTGGCAGTACCTCACCGAGGACGATGCACTCACCGCGTTGCGACTGTCGCTGGTTTGCTCGTTGTGGGCGACCGGTCTGTCGATTGTGTTCGGTGTCCCGCTGGCCTGGCTGCTTGCACGGGTGGAGTTCCCCGGACGCGGGGTGGTGCGGGCGTTGTGCACGCTGTCGATGGTGCTGCCACCGGTGGTCGGCGGCGTCGCCCTCTTCTTCGCATTGGGTCGGCGCGGCATCGTCGGCCAATACCTCGACCAATGGTTCGGCATCACGTTGCCATTCACCACGGCTGCGGTCGTGATCGCGCAGACATTCGTTGCGATGCCGTTCTTGGTGATCACGGTCGAGGCCTCGCTGCGACAACTCGACGATCGGGCCGAGGATGCGTCGCGGACGCTGGGCGCCTCACGGTGGTACACGTTTCGGCGCGTGACGATGCCGGCGATCCGCCCGGCTCTCGCGGCGGGTGCGGTGCTCGCTTGGGCCAGGGCGTTGGGCGAGTTCGGTGCGACGATCACCTTCGCCGGTAACTTCCCCGGCACGACCCAGACGATGCCGCTTGCTGTGTACCTCTCGTTGGAGACCAACCCGGAAGAGGCCATCATTCTCGCCTTGCTGTTGATCGTCATCTCGTTCGCAGTGCTCGTCGGGCTGAGGGACCGGTGGTTCGGCCGCACCGACCGGCCGATGGCGGTGGCGGTTGCGTGACGCTGTCCGCCCAGATCGCGTTGCAACTCGGCCAGCTCGACCTTCACGCCGACCTCGACGTCGAGCCCGGCGAGCTGCTGGCGTTGCTCGGCCCGAATGGCGCAGGCAAGAGCACTGTGTTGCGCTGCCTCGCTGGCCTCGCCCCAATCGACGATGGCCGCATCACGATCGACGACACCGTCGTCGACGATCCATCGACCGACACGTTCGTCGAACCCGAAGAACGACCGATCGGGTTCGTGTTCCAGCACTACCTGCTGTTCGAACACATGAGCGTCCTCGAGAACGTCGCCTACGGGCTACGCGCTCGCAAGACCCCGAAGGCGCAGGCTCGCCGGGTCGCGCGCGAGTGGCTCGACCGAGTCGACCTCAGCGACTATGCCGATCAGCGGCCCCGTGCGTTGTCGGGCGGGCAGGCCCAACGCGCCGCACTCGCGCGTGCCCTCGCCACCAACCCGAGACTGCTGCTCCTCGACGAACCGCTGGCCGCGCTCGACGCAGGCACCCGCAGCAGCGTCCGCCGTGACCTGCGCCGCCATCTCGAAACGTTCGACGGGATGCGGGTCCTCGTCACCCACGACCCGGTCGACGCGTACGCGCTCGCGGACCGGGTCGCGATCCTCGACGCCGGCCGCATCGTGCAGGTTGGCACCCTCGCCGAGGTGACTGCCCACCCACGGTCGCGCTACGTCGCCGACCTCGTCGGGGTCAACCTCGTCACGGGGATCGTCACCGACGGGGTCCTGACCACCGATGCCGGCGCTCACGTCGTGATCGCCGACGCACTCCCCGGCTTGTCGTTCGCTGTGATCCGACCACACTCGATCGCGCTCGTCCGCGAACCGGCTGTGGGATCCAGCGCGCGCAACACCTGGACCGGCACGATCGCCGACATCGACCGGCTCGGCGACCGGGTCAGGATCGGCATGGACGGCCAACTCCCACTCACCGCCGAGATCACGGTCGCCGCGCTCGACGCACTTCAACTGCGACCCGGCGACGACATCCACGCATCCGTCAAAGCCACCGACATCGAGGTGTACCCCGCATGAACCGAACGCGGACATCCGTCGACACCAGCGCGCACACACCCGCATCACTGCGTGCTGAGCGTGATCGCGCCGGCGAGGTCTGAGTAAGCGCGAGCGAGCTGCGACGATGGTCAACGTGGGGCGTACCAGCGAACACCAACTGCTGCTCGGTGAGTGGGCCTGCCTCGGCATCCTCTACCCGACACACACCCACGGGTTCGCGATCGCGGCCCGCCTCAAGCCGAGCGGCGACGTCGGCCGAGTCTGGTCGCTCTCACGGGCACTCACGTACCGCTCGCTCGAACAGCTCACCATCCGCGGCCACATCCAAACGGTCGGTGAGGAACCCGGTATCGCCGGCGGCAACCGCACCATCCTTGCCGCAACCCGTAGCGGCCGCGCCCAGCTCCGCAAATGGCTCGCCACGCCGGTCGTCCACCTCCGCGACCTGCGCAGCGAACTGCTGCTCAAGCTGATCATCGCCGACATCTGTGACATCGACATCACCCGGATGCTCGAGGCGCAGCATGCGCACATCACCGACATGGCCGCCGCGATCTCCGCCCAAATCGAGCCCGGCGATGTCGTCGCGCTGTGGCGGAGCGAATCGTCCACCGCCGCGCTCCGATTCCTCGACCGACTCCCGCACGCCGACGGCTGACAAGGGCCGGGTTTGTCGGGTCGACCCAGCGGGTACGTCTGAGCCGCGGACGCGAGACGCGCGGCGGACTCACAGTCCCGTAGGAGGTTCCGATGACCGATCAGCAATCCCTCACCCCCGCTGGTGAATTGGCGGCGCACAATCCGACCCGGTTCCCGAACGAGAGCGACGAATACCGCGCCGCGCGCAATGAGCTGCTCGCGGAGGAGATCGAGTTGCGTCGCCACCTGTGGCGAGTGGCCGAGCAGCGTCGTGCGCTCCCGCCGGGTGGAGAGATCCGCAAGGACTATCGGTTCGACGGCCCCGACGGTCCGGTCATGTTGTCGGAGTTGTTCGGCGAGCGTGACACGCTGATCGTCTATTCGATGATGTTCGGGCCCGAACGCGCCCAGGGTTGCCCGATGTGTTCGTCGATGCTCGATTCGTGGGACGGCGAGGCCCGCCACATCGAACAGCGTGCTGCGCTCGTGGTGGTCGCCCGATCGTCGATCGAGCGCATTGTCGGCTACGCCGACGAACGCGGTTGGAAGGGATTGTCGTTCTATTCGGATCCGAGCGGTGACTACACCGCCGACTACGTCGGGGATCGCGACGCAGACTCGCCCGCGTACACCGTGTTCCAACGGCACGGCGGCGCCATTCGGCACTTCTACAGCGGCGAGGGAACGATGGAGATGGCCGATCCCGGCCAGGACCCTCACGCGGCGCCCGATATGAACCCGCTGTGGGTGTTGCTCGACACCACGCCCGAGGGTCGGGGCACGGACTGGTACCCGGCCCTCGACGACTGAGGACCGAACGGGAAACGCCAGCTCGACACCACGCTCGCCTGTGCGAGGCGGCAGCGACCGGCGAGAACAAACAAGCGCACGTCACGCCTGAGGTCGGTCTTCCAACCTGCCCTGATCGTCGCGATATTCGACGAGGAACCTCGTTGCGTCGTCGCGGAGGCCCGCTCCGACGGGGGCGACCACGCTGGCCGTAAGACGGCGGAGGGTCTCGGCGATCGACACACGGTCGAGAGTGGCTCGAACGAGAAAGTCCGCGAGTCGGTCGGTTCCGAAGAGGGTGCCGTCGGGTGACAGCGACTCGACGACACCGTCGGTGTGGAAGAGCACGCGGTCGCCAGCCTGGAGCTGCTCGGTGGCGATCTCGGTGACGTGGCCCCCGAGACCTATCGGCTTCGACGGTCGACAGGCGAGTTCGCCGACGAAGGAGCCGTTGCGAACGAGCAGTGGCGCGACGTGACCGGCGTTCAGCCACGTCAGTTGGCCGTTGCTGGTATCGAGCGAAGCGATCTGTCCGGTCACGTAGTAGGAGCGCCCGAACTGGTCGGCGATGCGACGATCCGCTTGACGATACGCCTGCTCGAGTGTGAGCCGTTCTCGGCGAGCGTTGCGTAACGTGTTGATCGCTGCCGCTGCCATCAGAACGGCGGGCAGGCCATGACCGGTGGCGTCGATGATCGCCAAGTCGAGCTGTCCGGGGTTGACCGCGTAGTCGAACGAGTCACCGCCGATCGAGTACGCAGGTTCGAGAATTCCACTCACGGCCACCTGGGGGCCGCTGAACGACAGCGGCGGCAGGAGGTCCCACTGCGCTTCGGCCGCTTCGGACAGAGGGCGAACACGTCTGGCGCGCATCAAGACATCGCTGTATCGGCGACCGCTGACGAGCAGGAGGACCAACGCGCGCGTGACGCTGGCAACATCGTCGGGTAGTGGCGCGCCGGCGGATTCACCGAACGTCAACTCGAGCAGGCCGATGCGCTCGCTTCCCTCCGACAGGGGACACCACATCACGCCCGTCCCGTCGTTCGGTTGCGTTGCCTCTCCCGTCGCGAAAACATGACCGGCGACGGTGCCTTCGAGCGCCACGACCGGGCCGACGCTCCCGTCGGATCGGAGTTCGCGAATGCAACGCAGACCATAGTCAGCAACCAACAGGCGTCCCGAGACGGCACCCAGCGACTCCGCAGCCATCGTTGCCAGAACGCCGAGAGATCCTGGGAGCGCAGTCAGAGACCGGAGCGCGAAAGTGTCTGACGCAGTTCTCGTGTGGGAGGAAACCTGTGTGGTGTCGGACTGATTTGCGTCACCCGGCACCTCACCTTTCGTCGAACCCGATGATGGCTGCACCCTCAACCCATGCGTTGATTCGGGTTGGCGGCAGGCACGATTGCTCAGGTTAGTGCACCAACCTCACCGCTGGACCTGGTCGACGTGCTTCGGATCGATGGTCTCAGCGATTCCGTGATCAGAACCGCGTGCGACCGACCGATGACCTGAGCTGGTCGCGACGAATGCGTGAACAAATGGCGCCGTCATCGCACCATTTGTTCACGCGTTTGGAATGGACCAACTACTCGTCGATGTGGCGGCCGGTGGCTTCGAAGATGAGGTCGGCTTCCCGTGCTCGATGTCGACGAAATCGTGTCGTGAGCGCGCCGAGCCGTTCTCGGACATCGGCCGGATCGATGTCGATGGTGGGGTCGGGCTCGATCCGTTCCCTCAACGACGCGACTGCGATGGTGAGGTCGAGAAGTTCCTGGTGGAAATTTCGAACGTGCGGTGCGAGCTCGGGATCCGCGAGAGCGATCTCGTCGAGGAGCCGGAATGGGTTGTCGTCGGTGGGCAGTTGGGCGTGAAGCGCGGCGTGGAGTGCGTCGACCGCCACAGTGACCCGATGGAGCCATGTGCGGTGACGTCGCGGAGCGGGTGCTGCGAGCGCGTACTCGAGCACGTGTAGAGCATGCAGGGCAGCGGCGCGCTCTGCGCGAACGGCCGCTTCGAGCCCGCCGAAGGCACTGCGAGGAGCGATCGACTCAGCCATGGTGACGAACGATTCGGGATTACTGAACGCGACTGCGTCGAGGACTCCGACGTGGGAAATGCGCAAACCGTCCACCGTCCGCTCCAACCAACATGTGGAGCACATCGGTTTTGGTTCGTCGGGGTCTCATTGCTCGATCGCGTCTGCAGCCGTCGACTGGACTCGCGGTTGGTGCTGCCAAGGCCCACATGTTCATGCTCTCCTCTCGTCAGTGGATGCCCCTTGCGTGGATGTGCGTGATGGGGCCCGGATTACGCATTCGACGTCCTGGTCGCGGCTGCGTCGTACCGCCTCACGCTTCGTACGTGTGCGAGCCCGGCGCGGTCGCGCACGTCGTCGGGGACGTCGCCTCCGGCTTGTGCGCTGTTGATGTGGAATCTTCGCAGCGCGTTGGCGGTGACGGGCGCTGGTGCGTCGTCGGTGCGGAGTTGGCGGATGAGGTGGTCGGCGCCGAAACGTGTCAGCCGATGTGGTGCGTCCATCTTGGCTGAACGTTCGTTGACGAAGACCGGACCGGATCGGCGCTGTCCGACGCACCTTCTCACGGCTCGTGCGCTGTCGGGATCCAGGGCGATTCGTTTCGACTGTCCTCGCCTTCGCACGGTGATCGTCGTCCTGGGGGGCCTGCCTGCGACGTCTTCGATGTCGAGTGCGAGTGCTTCTGCAACCTTGAGTCCATCGATGACGAGGAGTGCAACGAGTGCATCGAGGCGGTGGTCGAGGCCCGCCGCCACGGTCCGATAAGCGCACACCGCTTCCTCGGAGAGCTGCACAGTCGGACTGGGATCTCCGGTCAGCACTCTGGGTCGATCGACACCACGTGCAGGATTGATCGATCGCACGCCTTGGTCGACGGCGTAGTCGTAGAACGACGACAACGCAGACCACCGCCGTCGGCGAGTCGAGTCGCTGTCACCAGACGCCTCGCGTGCGGCTTGAAATGCGACGAGCGTGGCCGTGTCGGCCGTGAGTGCGATCGCGCCCTGGCGTGCACACCAGTTGCCGAACGCTTCGAGATCGCCGCGGTATGCGGCGCGGGTGTTCGGAGCAAGTTGTGTGTTCAGCCACGCATCGAGCGTGGACTGCTGCAGACCTACTCGCTCTGGTCGGTCCTGCGCCGTGTTTGCCACGGTTCGATGATGCCAGGAACAAGATTCCATGTCAACATAATCACATCTTGACACTCAACATAACCACCGATATGCTTTTCACCGAGCCCGGACCCGCCCGGGCCCCTGACCAACCCAAGAAGGAGTGTTGAAATGATGATCCAAACCGACCCGTTCCGCGACCTCGACACGCTCTTCAGTCGGCTGTCGGGTCGGCCGCAGACCAACGGTGGGGTGATGCCCATGGATGCCTTCCGTCGCGGCAGCGATGTGTGGGTCCACATCGATCTGCCCGGTGTCAAGGCGGAGAGCCTCGACATCACGATCGAGCGCAACGTGCTCACCATCGCCGCCGAGCGAAACTGGCAGCGTCAGGAAGGCGATCAGTCGTACTTCGGTGAGCGCTATCGCGGCGCCTTCCGACGCCAGATCCAACTCGGTGACGGCCTCGATCTGGAGAGCCTCGAAGCCGACTTGCACGACGGCGTCCTCACCGTTCGCATCCCGGTCGCTGAGCAGGCCAAGCCTCGCAAGGTCGAAGTCGTTCAGAACCGAGATTCCGCTCCTGACGCAATCGAGGCGACGACCGCCGACGCGTCGTCACGATGATTCCCGTGCCCGCTGCCATCGGTGCCGATGGCAGCGGGCGCGAGTCTTCGGTCGTTTCGGCAACACCGCCTTCGGGTACATGGGCGACATGGTACGAGCGACGAGGATTCGACCGGTCGGCGGCGGTGTGGGGTGTTTGATGATGCTGTTGGTGTCGATCGTCGGATCGATCGTGCTCACGATCCTCGCCAACCTCGCGCTCAGATGACGGGTTGCGCACGATCGCGATCGCCAAGCGCACTGCGGCCGATCTGCACGATCAATGATCGTCCTCGACACGGTCAGCCCTCGGACGCGTGCGAATCAGTTGCTGGCCAGCCGATCGCCGACGAAGGCCGCTTCGGTTGCCTGGCGGTGCAGATTGACCAGCCGATCGAGCTGAAGCGCTGCGCCAGCTTCGAGCGCCGTGAACCGCGCTGCAGTGACTGGGTCGGCCAAGCTGACGTCATGCTCGGCAACGGCGGCCAGGCATCGCCACAGTTGCCGCTTGGAGCTCACTCCGGCCACGAGAGCTTCCAGCTCCACCACTCTGCTCGACGGCGAATAGGTGGTGATGCGACCGTTCGCCTTCAACCGTGCCAGCAACTCTCCCATGCGCGCCGCTGTGACACGTACGAGGCTTGCCGATACATCCAGCCATCCGTCCATTGCCTCTTTCAGCGAACGTTGGTCGTCGGCGATCGCCTCGGCGAGTTCGAACAACTCGGCCTCGTATCCGGTGTCGGCATTGTTGCGCGCGCATCGTTGCACCAGGGCCACACCGGCAACCGACGCTGCGTGGTGGTCCCGAACATAGAGACGGAGGAGTTGGTGCGCGTCACCGCTCATCAGCATGGCGATACCCGGGAATCTAGAGATCCAACCCCCGCGACCGGCGACTTGACTCGGTGAGGATACTCGGTATTATACGAGCAATGCACAGAGAAGCGTTGGATCGATGAGCGTCCGTCACGCATTGCTCGCACTGCTGAGTGAGCGACCACGTTTCGGCCTGCAGCTGCGACAGGAGTTCGAGTCGCGCACGGGAGAGGTGTGGCCGCTCAACGTCGGCCAGGTGTACAGCACCCTGCAGCGACTCGAGCGTGACGGTCTGGTCGCCGCCGACGGCGACAGCGACGGCCCTCAGAAGATGTATCGGATCACCGACGGCGGGCACGACGAACTGATGATGTGGTTACAGACGCCCCCGGGAGACGCGCAGCCGCCGCGCGACGAGCTGCTGATGAAGGTGCTCGTAGCCGCCCAGGTGCCGGGCGTGGACGTGCACGGTGTGATTCAACTGAATCGGCGCCATCTCGTCGAACTGATGCAACGGTATACGGCAGTCAAGGCGGACGCGGCGGGCGACGACGTCGCCCTCGCCCTCGTCGTCGACGCCGAACTGTTCCGCATCGAGGGCGCTGTGCGATGGCTCGACAGCGCTGAAGTGCGGCTTCGACAGGTGCCCCTGCCAGTGCCACCGGTCGCCGCTTCCGACAACCGCGCGAATTCGTTGCTCGCAGCAGGCGAACGCTCAGCGCGCCGGCGGGGGGTGCGGGCGTGAGTGTTGCACTCGAGCTGGCGAGCGTCGGCAAGGTCTACGGAGAAGGGCCGACAGCGGTGCACGCGCTCCGGGAAGTCGGCCTCGTCGTGGAACGCGGCGAACTGGTGGCCATCATGGGCCCGAGCGGATCGGGCAAGAGCAGCCTGCTCACGATCGCCGGCAGCCTCGAGGATCCGACCTCGGGCAGTGTCGCCGTCGGTGGCGTGAAGCTTGCCGACATGTCGCGCAACGAGCGAGCGCGGCTGAGACGACGCTCGATCGGCTTCGTGTTCCAGGACTTCAACCTGTTGGCCGGCCCCACCGCCGCGGAGAACGTTGCGATGCCACTCGAACTCGACGGTATGCGCGCCCGCGCCGCCCGTGCGATCGCCGTCGAGGCCCTCGATCAACTCGGCGTCGGCGCCCGCAGCGATCACTTCGCTGACGACTTGTCCGGCGGCGAGCGTCAACGAGTCGCGATCGCCCGAGCGATCGTCGGCGATCGCCATCTCGTGCTCGCAGATGAGCCGACGGGTGCACTCGACTCGGTCAACAGCGAAACGGTGATGCGGCTTCTGCGTGATGTCTGCCACCGTGGCGCGGCCGGAGTGGTGGTGACACACGAGGCGCATCTCGCTTCGTGGGCCGATCGGGTGGTGTTCATGCGCGACGGTCGCCTTGTCGACCAGACCGGTGCGGCACCCGGCCCGGAATCGCTGCTCGAGTCCGGTGAGCCGGTCGCGTCGTGAACGCCTCGCGATGACCGAGGCGCGATGAGTGCGATGTCGGGTCGACGAGCGGTTGTTCGTTGGGCCATGCGCCTGTTCCGCCGCGAGTGGCGACAACAGGTGCTGGTCCTCGCGCTGATGGCGGTGACGGTCGCAGCGGCGGTCGCCGGATCGACGCTCGCCGTCAACGCGGCATCGGACGGGGTCGGCCAGCAGGGCAATGCCCCCGCTCTGGTGCGCCTCTCGGCCACAGACGGCGGCCGCGCACCGAAGGAGGCGATCGCCGACGCCCGTGAGGCCTTCGGCACGATCGATGTCATCGCGCACGGCAGTGTCGACGTACCAGGAACGTCCGAAGCGCTCGACGTTCGCGACACCGACCCGAGCGGTGTGTACAGCAACCCCATGGTTGGATTGCGAACGGGGCGGCTCCCCACCGTCGCTGGGGAAGTTGCCCTCACGCCCGACGCGGCGGAGCTGTTCGGGTCCGCGGCCGGATCGACGGTCGGTGTCGGAGCGAAGCTCCGACTGGGGAGGATGCCTGCCACGGTCGTCGGGATCGTGGAGAACCCTGCGAGCCTGAGCGACGACTTCGCCCTTGTCGCGCCGGGAACCCTGGACAGCGCAGAGAGCTATGTCCTGCTCATCGATCCGGAGAACCGCCAGCCTGGCAGCGGAGACCCCGCCAGCTTCCGCATGGAGGTCCGAGGTGCCGACCGTCAAGCGGTCGCCGCCGCGGTGCTGGCGACGACGACGCTGGCGATGGTCCTCGTCGGCCTAGTCGCCTCGGCGGGATTCGTGGTCGTCGCCCAGCGGCGCCAGCGTCAGCTCGGCCTCCTCGCAGCCACTGGTGCGACGCGCCGTCAGGTGCGGTTCGTCATGATCGCCGACGGCTTCGTCGTCGGGCTCGTCGCCGCCGTCATCGGCACGGTCATCGGCTTGGGCGCCTGGATGCTCGTTGCGCCCGCTGCCGAATCCGTCGCCGACCACCGGATCGATCGCTGGGATCTCCCGTGGACGCTGATCGCGATGGTGATCGCACTCGCCGTCGCGATGGCCACCGCGGCTGCGTGGTGGCCAGCCCGTGCGGTCTCGCGCACCTCGGTGATGTCCGCCCTGTCGGGCCGGCCCCCGCACCCGCAACCGGTGCATCGCTCGTTCCCCATCGCAGCAGCGTTGCTTGCCGCCGGCGTCGGGGCTCTGGTCGTCGC
>JBGTEH010000229.1:0-5210 GCA_041747915.1 Ilumatobacteraceae bacterium | reverse complement strand
GATGCGGTGGCGCTCGCTGTGGGCGTGCGCACGCACCTCCTTCTTGAGCGGGACCAAGACTTCCTCGGTGCGATGACGCTGGCTCATTGGCTACCTCCTGCTTCGTGGCCCTGCCACGGTGGTTTCGGTGCTTGCACCATCAAAACTAGTGGACGGTCGGCGGCGGGGTCACGGCTTCTCTGTAACGATCGTGCGCGATTCGTTCATCGAGCGTCCATCGAACGTCCACCGGGCGGTCCGCCCGTGTTCATCTCGTGGTCCGGCAGATCTTCAAGGCCGCAGGCAGCCAAGCCGATGAACCCGTGTGGACACCCTGCCGCCGCCCAGCCCGTTCGCGCCATCGACGGGGACGGACACCGACGCCGACTCGGTCATCGAGCGCGAGACCCATGCCGCGGCCGCCCTCGGTGCTCGTCTGATCGGCACGATCGACGCGGTCGTGGCGGGCAAACACGATGTTGCCGAGGTGGGCGTGGCCACGCTGCTCGCGGGCGGACACCTGCTGATCGAAGACATTCCCGGGGTCGGCAAGACGCTGCTCGCCCAAGTGCTGGCGCGCGCCGTGGGCGGTTCCTTCCACCGCATCCAGGGCACGTCGGATCTGTTGCCCGGCGACATCACCGGCTCGATGATTCCCGGCGGAAACCCAACCGCTCGTAGTTCGGACCTCGACGGCATGCGCTTCCGGCCGGGTCCGGTCTTCGCCAACATCGTCGTGTTCGACGAACTCAACCGGGCCACTCCGCGAACGCAATCCGCACTCCTCGAACTCGCCGAGGAGTCGACTGTCACCGTCGACGGTGTGAGCCACCCCCTCCCCGAACCCTTCATGCTCGTCGCCACGCAGAATCCGATCGACATCGCCGGAACCCATGGTCTGGGCGAAGGTGCACTCGACCGGTTCCACGCCGTGGTGAGCCCGGGGCGGGCATCGCGGGCAGCAGAAGTCGAAGTGCTGACGGGGCGAAAGGGGCGCTCGATGCTCGACGCCGTCGAGGCGGTGGCAAGTCTCGACGAACTACGCGCCGCGCGTGAGGTGGTGGCCACGGTCCAGATCACCGATGCCGTGGCGACCTACGTCGTCGAGTTGCTCGATGCGACACGCAACGACCCACGGGTGAGAGTCGGGGCATCGACCCGCGGCGGCGTGGCGATCGTCGCTCTCGCACGGGCATTCGCCGCGCTCGATGGCCGCAACTACGTCACGTCGAACGATGTGGTGCGAGCGAGCGTGCCGGCACTGGCCCATCGCCTGGCCGGCTCGGCCACGACCGTCGCAGCAGGACGGGTGATCGCAGTCGAGTGCGTCGCACGCGTCGCACCACCGACGGTCTGAGTGTGACTGCCGCCGACGTCACTCGCCCCATGGGCATCTCGCCGGGCTCGAGCGCGTACCTCGCTGCCTTCATCGTTGCAGGCCTGATCGCGCGGTTGACGGGAACCCCCGTTGTCATCGCCCTGATGGCGGCACTCGTCGTCACCCTGATGGCCGAAGTGCTCGGCGGACGGATGGCGGCTCGGCGAATCCGCGTCACGTCGATGACCGGGCCGCGCGTCGCCACCGTCGACGCGCCGGTGGTGGTGCGCGTTGAGATCGCAGGCCTCGATGAGAGCCGTCACGGACGGCTGCGATTGTCGAACGGGCCCGGAGCCGACGCCGAAGTCGGCTCCGCAGTGCTGATCCCGGGCCGCTCGGGCATGGTGGAGGTGGAGGCCGTGTTCCGGCAGCCCGGCACCGTGCACGTGCTCGATGCATCGATCGAACTCGCCGGACCGTTCGGGCTCGTGTGGTGGCGCCGCCGCACCGCGTCCATCCCGTTTGCGGTGCACTTCGGGTGGGACGGCTCACCCGATCCGCTCCACAAACGGTTGGGTTCGGGCGACGAGGGCGGGCTCTGCGTAGCGCCGGTGCCCGTTGCCGAACTGGTCGATGTCGTCGTGTCTGCGGGGCGAAACGATGGGCCGGTCGCAGCGCCACGGGGCGATCAGCATGGCGATGTCGACGGTGTACGAACATGGCGCGAGGGCGATCCGGTGGGGTCGATCCATTGGCCGTCAACGCTGCGTTCGGGTGACCTGGTCGTGCACGACCGCAACGCCATCTCCGATCAACGATGGGAGGTCGACCTCGATCGATTCGCGGCTGACCCCGATCCGGCGGCGCCGGGACGACTGCGACACACGCTCGACGAAGGTCGCCGACGCGGCCATGCCGTGGTGGTGAGGTTCGCCGGCACCGAGTACGCGGTTCGGACCGATGTTGATGCAGCGATCTGGTCTGCCCGCGCCGCCCACGCATTGCCACCGACCCGGACTGCCTGGTGGCAGCGCTCGATCGGGCTGCCCCACTCGATCGTCGAGCCAGAGTCCGAGGTCAATCGCCGAGCGCGAGTGGCGGCCGGGGTCGCTGCGGCCACGAGCCTGGCGCTGCTGGCCGGCGCCGTGGGATCGTCCGTCGCTGTGGTGGCACTCGTGATCGGCGGTGTCGTGCTCGGTGTGGCGGTGTCGTCGTGGCTCGGCCGGCGATCCGGTCGGCGCCCCCTCGTTCTGCAGGGGGCGATTCTGTTGGCGATCATCGGTGCGATCGCGCTGATCGCGTCAGATGCGCGCAGTGTCGACGGGCTGATGGATGCCCTCCGCGGACCTCTACCGCAGACTCTGATGGCGCTGGTGGTCCTGCACGGTTTCGAGGTGGTCGATCGGCGCACTCTTCGCGTGCACCAGGCGATCACGTTCACCGTGGTGGCCTACGCGGCGGGGTTGCGCATCGACGGTGCGCTCGGCTGGTGGATCGCGGCTTGGGGCGTTGCGTTGTTGACCTCACTGGCGGTCACCGACCGGTCGCCACGCGTGCCGACGGGTCGCGCCGCGGCGCGATCCGTGGTGTGGATCGGCGCCGGCGGAGTCGCCACGCTGGCGTTGCTGAGTGTGGTGCCGATTCCGGATGGACCAGCGCGTCTCGGCTTGCCGGCACTGTCGCCTGCCGATGCACCCAACGCATCGGCAGGAGGTTTGGCCGCACCCGACGGCTCCGTCACCACGGGCGACAGTGGCGAGGACCGCGCCTCGATCGGACGTGTCGTCGGGTACCCCGGTTTCACCGAGTCGCTGGACACGAGCATTCGGGGTGACCTCGGTGACGACATCGTCATGCGGGTTCGGGCGCCCGAGCCGGCGTTCTGGCGCGGCCAGACATTCAGTGATTTCGACGGCCGGGTGTGGTCGGTGTCCGCCGACGCCGGCCAACGCGCCGACGGCCCCGTCATCGACGTCCCACCGACCATCGGCGACGCCATCGGCACCGACCTGCCCACCGAACAGCTGACCCAGACCTACTACGTCGAGACGGCGCTGCCGAACCTCGTCTTCGCAGCGGCGCGCCCGAAACAGATCATCTTCGACGGCGCGCTGTGGGCACGGCCAGACGGCGCACTTCGCTCAGACGTGACACTCGCGCCGGGCTCGGTCTACACGGCGATCTCCGAGCGTATTGCGGTGACCGGAGAGACGCTGCGCGGCCAAGGCGACCTCGGCGACTTCTTCGGGCGATTCCGGGAAGTCGCCGATAGCGCGGAGATCGACCCGTTCCTGGCGCTTCCCGCCTCGACCACTCAGCGGACCATCGATCTCGCCACCGACCTCCGGGTTGCGTCGACGTACGACACGATCCTGGCATACCAAGCGTGGCTCGCGGCGAACACCGAGTACGACCTCGACGCGCCTGTCCCGGCCGAGGGGGACGACGCCGTCGACGACTTCCTGTTCGACTCGCAACGCGGATTCTGCGAACAGATCGCCTCGACGCTGACGATCATGCTGCGCAGCCAGGGTGTCCCCGCCCGGCTCGCCACGGGCTATGTGCCTGGCGAACGAGATCGGGTGTCGGGCGTGTGGAAAGTGAGGGCCAGCGACGCCCACGCCTGGGTCGAGGTGTGGTTCCCCCAGACGGGTTGGCAAGCGTTCGATCCCACCGCCAACGTTCCGCTCGCCGGCGACGCCGATGCAGGCACCGTTGGCGGCGATCTCGTCGGTGCCACGGTGTCGTCGATCGGATCGCATCTCGGCGCGATCGCATTGATCGGCGTCGCGGCGGCGGGCGCATTCATTCTGATCATGCTCGTCCGCCGGCGGCGACATCGCCGTCGACGCGGACGTTGGGGACTCCTCCAGGATCGATTCAGTGCGCTCGCGAACGCCGACGCTTCATCCACATCGCCGGCGAAACCATTCACCAATCCGGGCCGAGCCGCGCTGATCGAACGACGAGGCGGACCCACGGCGATGTCCATCGCCGCGGTGCTCGATCGTGTCGCGTTCGATCCGTCGTGGATCGACGACGACGAGCTGTACGACGACACGCGAGACGCCGTGGCCGCCCTGGAACGCGTCTGATCGACTATTTCGTCGAGATTCGCGCCCGCACCGCGGCCAGGCGTTCGGCGAACCAGGGTTGGCGGGTGCTCCACAGCTGCGGTTCGAGCTCACGTTCGACCGCCGCCGGGTGAGTGTCGATGTCGGCCATCGCCTGAATGGTTGCCTTCGTCACGATCGCCAGCTCACGGGGTGCCGACGCGGCCCTCGCGGCGAACTCGTGGGCCACATCTTGCAGCGAGTCCGACGGAACGCAACGGTACGCGAGGCCGATCCGCTCGGCTTCGGCACCGTCGAGGACCTGTCCGAACACCACCGCGGCCATCGCCGCCTGCGGGCCCACGATGCGGCGCAACATCCACGTATGGCCGCCGCCGGGATGGATGCCGAGTTGCAGGAACCGGGTGTCGAGCTTGGCGGTGTCGGCAACGATGCGGACGTCGCAGCCGAGAGCCAGGTTCATGCCCGCGCCGACGGCGGAGCCGTTCACGGCGGCGAGCGTGGGCAACGGACTGCGGGCGATGCGCAGGAACCCTTCGTAGATCGTGCCGAGGCTGTCGCCCGACGCTTCGGCGAGATTGCCGAGATTGGCGCCGGCGCAGAAGGCTGGGGGCGTTCCGGTGACGACGACCGCGCCGACCGAGTCGTCGGCCTCGAACGATTCCATCGCCGCGATGATCTCCGCCACCATCGGCGCAGTCAGCGTGTTGCGCTCGTCGGGATTGTTCAGCGTGAGCGTGGCAACCCCATCGGCGATGTCGGTGAGCACCAGCGGCGCGGAACCAGTCATGGGGCAAGTCTGGCACGAGCGTCCGGTTAGCCTGCGGGTCGCACATGCT
>JBGTEH010000228.1:0-6221 GCA_041747915.1 Ilumatobacteraceae bacterium | reverse complement strand
GCGTTGCTCGTGGTGGTGTTCGGCGCGCTGGCCGTTCTCGGCGACCGTGGTGAACTCCCGATCGAGCCCCCGCAGGCCGGAGTGCTCCTCGTGCCGGTTGCCCTCGGAACGGCCATCGCTGCGGCGGCCGCGCTCGCCGCGTTCGACCTGGACGTGCGCGGTGGATCGTTCGGCTGGAAGCAGCCGCTCGGACTTCTGGCCAGCATTGCGATCATCGTCGGATTGGTGCCGGGCGTTCTGGCGCTGGCGGACGGGTCGTTCCAGACGCCCTCGACGCCGCTGGCCAAGCTGATCGACGCATCGCTGCCCGACGACGCAGGTGACTACAACGTGTTGCTCATCGGTGATGCACGCCTGCTGCCGGTGCCATCGACGGAGTATCGCGACGGCGTGTCGTGGGCGATCATCGACGACGGCGCGCTCGACGCGCGAGATCGATGGATGCCCCCGACGAACGAGGCTGCGGGTCTGGTGACGACCGCCCTCGACGAAGTGTCGGCATCGTCGACGTTGCGCGCTGGTCGACTCCTCGCGCCGCTCGGCATCCGTTACGTCATCGTGCCCGAATTCGACGGTGTCGTGTCGACGGTCGACAATCCGCTCCCGTCGCCGGTCGGGCTGGTCCCGGCGATGGAGGACCAACTCGATCTGGTCGCGCTGACGCCGCGCCTGCCGACGTTGGAGGTGTTCGAGAACCGCGCCTTCCTGCCCTCCACGGCACTGTTGACGGGTGCGGCAGCCGAGGCCAGCGAATCGGCCGGCCCCGAGGTGCTCGTGAGAGCCGACCTCTCCGAATCGACTGCGGTGTTCTCAGGTGCCGACCAGTTCGGAACCTCGGCCGAGTCCATCGGTCCCGGCGTCGTTCACCTCGCCGTGCCCTTCGACGACAACTGGACGCTCGAGGTCGACGGCACCTCCGTTGCGGCCCGACGAGCATTCGGCGAGACAACGGCCTTCGACGTGGTGAGCGGTGGGCTGGGCGAGCTGCGCTACTCGTCGCCCGTGAGTCGTCTGCTGCTCGTGCTCGTACAGGTCGCGTTCTGGATCGTGGCGTTGGTGGTCGTGTCGCGGGTGCAGGTGCCATCTGCGCGCCGCAGCCCATTGACCACGACCGACGAAACGCTGATCGACCTGTCGAGCGCACCCGACCCGATGTCCGGGCCGACGACCTCGTCGATCGCCGGCTCGACGACCGCGTCGATGGCCGGGCCGGCGACACCACTGGTCGCATTTCCCGACGCTGAGGACGCTGATCAGCCGTGATCCGTCGAGCCATTCCCGCGCTGGTGGTGGCCACCGCCGGTCTCGCCGGAATCGTGGCGATCGGGCGTGACGACGTGGTCGCCCCCGATGCGTACTTCGCGACCCCGGCCGGTGCGTGGATGCCAGCGGTGAGCGATGGCGCGGCACTGACGGGGAGTTGGTTCTGCCCGGGCGTGCCGGCGAGCGGCGAGGACGGAGTGGGTGGCGAGGTCGTCATCTCCAACCGGGCCGACGATCAACTCCTCGGCACCTACAGCATCCTCACTGCCGATGGGCCGGTGACCGAGCAGGAAGTCGTCGTCGAACCGTGGTCGCGAATCGTCATCGACGTCGACGCCTTCACCACGGCGCCCTTCGCAGGCGTCGTGGTCGAGATCGAGGGCGGCACCGGGCTGGTGGAACAGCGAGCGCTGCACCCCGCCGGCGATTCGGTGTCGCCGTGCGCCAACAACACCTCAGGCGAGTGGTACTTCGCCGACGGGTTCACCGTCGACGGCAGCGTCGAGACCTTGATCCTGACCAATCCGTACGACGACACGGCGAGCGTCGACCTCAAATTCGCCACGGCCGCCGGCGAATCCAGGCCGGCAGCGTTCCAAGGATTCACCGTGCCGCCTCGATCCGTTCGCACGATCCCGATCGCCGAGCTCGGCGCGCGCGACGAGCCGGTGATCGCGGTGGCTGTCGAGGCGCAGCGCGGTCGTCTCGTTGTGGGGCGCGCGCAGCACTTCCTCGGTGGTGGCCGCCTCGGCTACGCCGTCACGCTGGCGGCTCCGGCGCTGCGCGATCAGTGGTGGTTCGCCGACGGTGAACGCGGCTCGGGCGTGACCGAGACATTTGCCATCTACAACCCGACCGACAACGACGTGCAGGTGGACGCCGTGTTCCTCGGGCTTCCGCTCGACTCGGCGTTCGCCGACAGCCCGCCGATCGACGTGCCCGCCAACCGGGTGGTGGTCTTCGATCCCTCCGACGAACTCGCAGCCGGCGCAGTGCCCGACGGGCGCCACGCCACGGTGTTCTCGACGCTCGCCGATCCCTCGGTGGTCGTCGAGCGTGTGCTGACGCGCCCGGCCGGCGATTCGGTTGCCACCTCGGTGGTCGTCGGGGCACCACCGCGCAACGACGGATACGTCGCATCGCGCTGGCACGTGGGGATCGGGCCGTCGGAGCCCACCCCGCAGGCGCTGGTGGTCTACAACGTCGACAACGTCGACGCCACCATCACGGTTCAGGCGGTTGGTCCGGGTGGTCCGACCGACGTCGCCACGCTGACCGACATCCCGATCGGGCCCGGCGCCGTGGCCACGATCGATCTCGTCGACCCCGAGGTGATCGACCGCGAACTGATCGTGCAGTCGTCGAGCCGCGTCTTCGTCGAACGGTCGTTGTCGCGTGGGTCAGGTCGCGACGGCCGCTCGGGTTCGTGGGCGGTGCCGTCGGGTGGCAGCTGAACCCACCGTTAGCCTGTGCCTCGATGGAACGACTCGTCGTTGCCGTGGCGATCATCGCCGTGGTGGCCCTGGTGGCCACGGTCGCCCGACGTCGGCGCACACCCGATGCCCCGACGCAGCGCCACCACCAGGTTCCCACGCAGCTCGATCGTGATGACTTCGATCGGCCCGACGCCGCTTGGCTCGTTGCGGTGTTCACCTCGGCGACGTGCGAGGTGTGCCACAGCGTTCGCGACAAGGCTTTCGTGCTCGCCAGCGAGGATGTGGCCGTGCAGGAGGTCGAGTACCGCGCTGCCAGGGCGCTCCACGAACGCTACGTGATCGATGCCGTACCGATGGTGGTGATCGCCGACTCGCGCGGGGTGACGGTGGCGTCGTTCGTCGGAGCGATGACGGCAACCGACCTGTGGGCGGCAATGGCCGAGGCCCGCGAGCCGGGCTCGACTCCGCGCAGCGACTCGTGCAGTCGCCCCGAGTGAACCGACCGGCGGATCAGTGAGCGACGATGTCGGTGGCCGGTTGACCGGATTCGGCCATGCCCTGCTGGATCAGCTTGGCGACCTCGGGGCCGTCGATGGTCTCGCGTTCGAGCAGGGCCTCGGCGACGAGCTGCAGGCCGCGCCGATGGCGTGACAGGATCTCGTTGGCACGACCCTCCTGCGAGGTGAGGATCCGCGAGATCTCCTCGTCGAGCAGCTTGGCGGTGTCGTCGGAGTATTCACGCTGTGACGACATCAGATCCTCGCCGAGGAAGACGGCCTGCTGGCTGCTCCACGCCATCGGCCCGACGCGCTCGGACATGCCCCATTCACGCACCATCCTGCGGGCGATCCCGGTGGCCTGTTCGAGGTCGTTCGCGGCGCCGGAGTTGAGGTGGCCGAAGACGATCATCTCGGCCACACGACCGCCCATCGCCTTGCAGATCGTGTCCTCGAAGAACTCCTTGGAGTAGGTGTGGCGTTCCTGCGGGAGCGACCACGTGACGCCGAGTGCCATACCTCGCGGCAAGATCGTGACCTTGTGCAACGGGTCGCCGTGGGGAAGCACCGTGGCCAGGAGTGCATGGCCGCCCTCATGGTAGGCGGTTGCCTTCTTCTCTTCGGCCGACAGGATCATCGACTCACGCTGGGCGCCGAGCACGACGCGGTCACGGGCGTTCTCGAAGTCGATGCGCTCGATCTGCTTCGACCCGCGGCGCACGGCAACGAGCGCCGCCTCGTTCACCAGGTTGGCGAGGTCGGCACCCGACATGCCTGGGGTGGCCTGCGCCATGGTCTCCATGTCGACATCGGGTCCCATGCGCTTGTCACGACTGTGGACCTCGAGGATCGCCTTGCGCTCGCTGGACTCGGGCAGCGGCACCACGATCTGACGGTCGAAACGGCCGGGCCGCAGCAGCGCCGGATCGAGGATGTCGGGCCGGTTGGTCGCCGCCATGATGACGATGCCTTCGGAGGGCTCGAAGCCGTCCATCTCGGCGAGCATCTGGTTGAGCGTCTGCTCACGTTCGTCGTGGCCACCACCGAGGCCTGCGCCGCGCTTGCGACCGATCGAGTCGATCTCATCGACGAAGATGATCGCCTTGCCCATGCGGCGCGCCTGCTGGAACAGGTCGCGGACGCGGCTCGCGCCGACGCCGACGAACATTTCCATGAAGTCCGAGCCCGTGACGCTCAGGAATCCCACGCCGGCCTCGCCGGCAACGGCGCGGGCGAACAGCGTCTTGCCGGTGCCCGGAGGGCCCACGAGCAGGATGCCCTTGGGAACCCGAGCCCCGATCTCGCGGAAGCGCTCGGGCATGCGAAGGAAGTCGACGACCTCGGTGATCTCCTGCTTGACGCCGGTGTAGCCCGCGATGTCGTCGAACGTGGTCGACGGCTTGTCGGCGTCGTAGGCCTTGGCCTTGCTCTTGCCGATCGACATCACGCCGCCCATCTGGCCTTGCGCGCGGCGCTGCATCCACACGAAGAACCCGATGATCAAGATGACGGGAAGGAAGATCGACAACACGCCGAGCAGCCAGTTGCTGCTCGGTGGCGTGAACTTGAACTCGACATCGTTGTCGATCATCAACTGTTCGTCTTCGGCGGACACACCTCGCTCGCCGCCCCCGGCGGTGGAGTACTCGTCGCCATTCTGGAATTCGCCGCTGATCTTGCCCGACCCGGTGTTGATGTCGGCCGTGGCGATGTTGCCCTCGATGACCTGGGTGCGCCACTCGGAGTACTCGAGGGTTTCGCCGTCGTTGCTGGGCCACAGACTCGGCACGAGGAACGCAGCCGCAAGGACGCCGATGAGTACCCAGATCGTCCACCGCGGCCAACTGCCGGGCCCCTTGCTGGTGCTCGGCGTCCCGTCGCCGTTGAAATCACCCTTCGACTTCCTGTCCGAGCGCCCACGATCGGGTGAATCCGGTCGCTGCTGCCCGTGCCCGCGCCCCGGAGGCGGTGGCGGTGGGGGAGGAGGCAGATCGTTCATCTGTGCAATGCTAGGCGGGTTCCCGGCGGATGCCAGGTCGTGCGCAACTGTCACACCGGACCGGCACACGGGATCGGGATCCACCAGCGGTGCGAGCGGCCGCCCTACCGTGGCGATCCATGTATGCGACTGAACGGTCGTCGGCCTTCGGACGGCTGTGTTCCCGAACGGGATGCTCCGAGCATTCCGCGGTGACGTTGACCTACGAGTACGGGCGTGCGCAGGTGTGGCTCGACGATCTGAGCGCCGAACGCGACCCCCATGCGTATGACCTGTGCGCACGCCACGCAGCGAGAATGTCGGTTCCGTCGGGATGGCGCCTCGACGATCGCCGTTTCGGTCAACAGGCATTGATCGCCGTCTGAGCCGCACTCTGCTCGCGACGTCGGGGGTGATGTCTGCAGGTAGGGTCGAACCGTGGTCGACTCGGTGCGTGGCAGCGCGTCTTTGCCGGGCGGATTCCTGCCGTCCGCGGCACCTCGCCCGATCGATGCGCCTTCGGCCGCGATCACCTTCGTGGGTTGTTGGCTCGGCGCACAGATCGTCGCCTCGCTGATCCTCGCTGTTCTCACCGACGACAGCACCGATTCCTCCTTCGGCGTCACATCGGTGGCGCTGCTCGGCGTGTGGACGACGTACTTGGTGGGGATGTGGCTGGCCTCGCAGCGCGTTGGTTCGGCCGACATGGTGGCCGACTACGGATTGCGGTTCCGGCCGATCGACGTGGTGGGGCTCGGGATCGGTGCGGTGTGCAGTCTGGTGTTGATCCGCATCGTCTATCTGCCGCTCGAAGCGCTGTGGCCGGCGACGTTCAGTGAGCAACGTCTCACCGAGAACGCGCAGGACCTTGTCGACAGTGCTGGTGGCGCGACCTGGGTGGTCGTCGTGGTCGTGGTCGTCGGTGCGCCGGTGATGGAGGAGCTGTTCTACCGGGGTCTTCTGCAGAAGTCGATGGCGTCGCGCTACAACGACGGGGTGGTCGTCGTGGGCGTGGCGGCGCTGTTCGCGTTGGTGCATTTCCGTCCG
>JBGTEH010000227.1:0-2743 GCA_041747915.1 Ilumatobacteraceae bacterium | reverse complement strand
CGCGGCCCAGGCGCCCTGCGCGTCAGCGGCGGCTTCGCACGCGCTGGTGGCGTCGACGGGAGTGCCGGCCGCAACCGAGGCAACGACCTCCTCGTTCGCCGGGTTCTCGACGTCGAAGCGCTCCGAGTCGGATCCGTCCTGCCACCGGCCACCGATCAACAACTGCGTCTGCATGGCACCCATCATGCCTGTCGCTCGACGCCCGCCGCGACCCCGACCGAACCTTTGCTTCGACTGGCGCCGAGTGCAGGTCAGGCGATGTCGTAGCCGGCGGTGTCGATCGCCGTGCGGATCGCCGCGTCGTCGCCGCCCGCCACGGTGACGAGCTTGTGTGCGATGTCGACCTCGACGGAGGCAACCCCGTCGACCGTGGCAACCTCGGACTCGATCGACTGCTTGCAGTGGTCGCAGCTGATCGCAGGGACGCTGTACGTGCGAGTGGTGGCGGTGTCGGTCATGAGATGGTCTCCGGTACGTGTTCGAGTGTCGATGCAATGGTGGCAGAAGCGGTGCTGTGACCCGAGGCGCGGTAGCCGGCGAATCCTCGCAGTCGAAGACTGTTGGTGACGACGAACAGCGACGACATTCCCATCGCCGCGGCGGCGACCATGGGATTCAGGAATCCGAAGGCGGCCAGCGGAATGGCGGCGGTGTTGTAGGCAAACGCCCAGAACAAGTTGCCCTTGATGGTCGACAACGTCCGGCGCGACAGAGCCACGGCGTCGGCGGCGGCGCGCAGGTCGCCCGACACGATCGTGAGGTCAGATGCCTCGATCGCCACGTCGGTACCGGTGCCCAGCGCGATGCCCAGGTCGGCCTGGGCGAGAGCGGGCGCGTCGTTGATTCCATCGCCGACCATCGCCACCCGTCGGCCCTGGGCCTGCAGGCGTGAGATCTCGGCGGCCTTGCCCTCGGGAAGAACGTCGGCGATCACGTGGTCGACGTTCACCGCTCGACCGACCGAACGAGCGGTCTTGGCGTTGTCACCCGTCAGCAGGGTGACGGTGAGTCCGAGGTCGTGGAAGGCAGCGACTGCCTCGGCCGAGGTGGCCTTGATGGTGTCGGCGACCACGAGCACGGCCTCGGCGGTTGCTCCACGCCCGGCGAGGACCGCCGTGCGCCCTTGGGTCTCGGCCAACGACGCCGCCTGAGCCACCGCCGTGGGGACGGTGTCGAACAATTGGCGGCGACCCACTCGCACTTCGGTTCCGTCGACGTTCGCCGTCACGCCGATGCCCGGCCGGTTCACGAACGAGTCGACGGTGTGGCTGCCACCGCGACCGGCCGCAGCGATGGTCTGCGCGATCGGGTGCTCAGACTTCGCCTCCACCGCAGCGGCGAGCGACAGCAGTAGCTCGCGGTCGGCGTCGGGAACGATCACATCGACCAGCGCCATGCGGCCCTCGGTGATGGTGCCGGTCTTGTCGAGGACGATCGTGTCGATGCGCCGGGTGTCCTCGAGCACCTCGCCACCCTTGATGATCACCCCGAGCTGCGCAGCTCGGCCTGTACCGACCATGATCGCGAGCGGGGTGGCCAGCCCCAGCGCACACGGACACGCCACGATCAGCACCGCGACGGCGGCGGTGAATGCTTCGTTGACATCTCCGGTGATCGCCAGCCATGCAATCAACGTCACGATCGCGACGGCGATGGCGATCGGCACGAACACCGCCGACACCCTGTCGGCGAGGCGCTGCACCTCCGCCCGGCTGCCCTGGGCCTCGTCGACGAGGCGCACGATCTGCGCCAACGCCGTGTCGGCACCGACGCGAGTGGCCTCCACCACGAGCGAGCCGTTCGCGTTAACCGTTGCACCGATCACTTCGTCACCGGGGCCGACCTCGACGGGCACCGGCTCGCCGGTGACCATCGATGCGTCGACCGCCGAATGGCCGTCGACGATGACGCCGTCGGTGGCAATCTTCTCGCCGGGCCGCACGACGAACTGCATGCCGGGGACGAGGTCGTCGACCGACACTTCGGTCCCGTCGACGAGGCGGGCACTGCGTACACCGAGGTCGGCGAGCGCTCGCAGCGCATCACCCGAACGCCGTTTGGCCCTGATCTCGGCCCACTTGCCGATCAGGATCAGCGCGATGATGACCGTTGCGGTCTCGTAGTAGACGTGGGCGCCGTCGCTGCTCATCGACATTCCAGGCATCGAGTCGTCACCGGATGCGCCACCGCCGAGCAGCACGACGGTCGACCACGTCCATGCCGCCAGCGTTCCCATCGACACGAGAGTGTCCATGGTGGTGGTGGCGTGGCGCAGGTTCATCCACGCCGCGCGATGGAAGCCCCATCCACACCAGAACACCACGGGCGTCGCCAGGATCGCGGCGACCCACTGCCAGCCGTCGAACATCAGTGGCGGCACCATGGAAATCGCCACCACCGGCAGTCCGAGGACGATGGCGACGATCCACCGCCGCCTCAGGTCGGCCTCACGATCGCGTTCTGCTTCGTCGTGGTCACCGGTCAGCGGGGCCTGGTACCCGAGACGTTCGATCGCCGCGCGGAGTTGACCGTCGTGGACCGAGGCGTCGTGCAACACCGTGGCGCGTCCGTTGGCGAAGTTCACTCGTGCCTCGTCGACGCCGTCGAGTTTGCCGAGCGTGCGCTGGATGCGGTTCGCACACGCCGCGCAGGTCATCCCTTCGATGGCGATGTCGGATCGGCTCGGCGCGTCACTCATGTCCACCAGTATAAACCTTCCATTCCGCTGGAAGGTCAAGAGCGA
>JBGTEH010000226.1:0-11256 GCA_041747915.1 Ilumatobacteraceae bacterium | reverse complement strand
ACGCGTCAAGCGGCTCCTCGATGTCGAGCAGGTGCTGCGCGTGAAACGGGTCAACCTCGCCGACGGAGAGCCGTTCGCCGTGGTCACCGTGTGGTGTCCTGCCGAACTCGGCGCTCACCTCTCGCGTCGCGATGTCGAACGGCGACCGTTCTACGAGTTGCTCGACGTCGACCTGCGCGGCGCCACACAGACCATTGCTGCCGACCTCGTCGACGCTGGTGACGCGAAACTGTTGGGAGTGCCGCCGGGGTCGCCCGTTCTGCGATGCCAGCGCGTCACGACCGATCGAACCGGCCGCCCGGTGCTGGTGAGCGAGCACATCTTTCCCGCCCACCGCACCGAGTTCGTCGTCGATCTGCCACAGGCCGAGCCGTCGATGACGCCGAGCGGTCTTCGCATGGTCGAGTGACGCAGGCCAGCGTACGCTGTGGCGATGGGCATGATCGAGACATTCCGGTCGGTGGTGAGGTTCAGGAGACCCACACTGGATCCGGTCGAGCGAAGACTGCAGAAATGTGTGTCTGTCGACGACATGCGTCGGATCGCTCGGCGGCGACTTCCCCGCGGCGTGTTCGACTACATCGATGGCGGAGCGGAGGACGAGCGGTCGATGCGACGCAACGTCGACGCCTTCGGTCGGTACCAATTCGAACCTCGGGTCTTGCGCGACGTCAGCAACCTCGACACCACCGTGACGATCTTCGGCCGATCGATGCAGATGCCGCTGATCATCGCACCGACGGGATACACGAGGATCGCGGATTCACAAGGTGAACTCGCTGTCGCACGCGCTGCGGGACGGGCCGGAGTTCCGTATTCGCTGTCGACGATGGGAACGCGATCGATCGAGGAAGTGGCCGGCGTCGGCGCTGGTGACAAGTGGTTTCAGATCTACACATGGCGCGATCGCCCGCTGGTGGAGGAACTCATCGGTCGGGCAAAGGAGGCTGGCTACACGACCGTCTGGCTCACCGTCGATACCGCCGTGCTCGGCCGGCGAGAACGCGACGTGCGCCGTGGATTCACGCTGCCACCGAAGATCGGCCCGTGGACCTTGGTCGACGGGGCCCTCCACCCCGGCTGGACGCTCGACTTCCTTCGCAACGAACCGATCAAGTTCGCCAACGTGGTCGGACGTCATGAGATCGACGGGTCGACGCCGATCTCGTTGGCGAAGAAGGTTGCCAACCATTTCGACCAGTCACTGTCGTGGAAGGACGTCGAATGGTTGCGCTCGGTGTGGGACGGGCCGATCGTCGCCAAGGGAATTCAGACCGTTGCGGACGCCAAGCAGGCGGTTGCCATGGGCGTCGAGGGGATCGGGTTGTCGAATCACGGAGGGCGCCAACTCGACGATGCGCCGGTTCCGCTCGAGTTGGTGGAACCAGTCCGCGACGAGATTGGCGACGCAGCGACCATCATCTGTGATGGCGGTGTGCGGCGCGGGAGCGACATCGTCAAAGCCGTGGCGCTCGGTGCCGACGCTGTCACGATCGGGCGTCCGTACCTCTATGCGCTCGGTGCCGCTGGCGAGCGCGGGGTCGACCACCTCCTCGAGTTCATGCGAGAGGGAGTCGAGCGAACAATGGCCTTGACCGGCGTGCGCACCATCGCCGAGATCGATCGCAACCTCGTCAGCCGCAAGCCGTAAACGAACAAGCCGAGACGAAGGGCTCACGCGTCGCACTCGTCGGCGCACCAGCACGACTGCCAGACTTCGGACATGTCCGATCGCGTCATCATCTCCATCTCCGACGGCGTCGCCGATGTCGTCTTCAACCGTGCCGACAAACGAAACGCTCTCGACAACGCGATGTTCTCGGCGATCGCCGATGCCGGCGAGCGCCTCAAGTCCGAGCCCGGGGTCCGCGCTGTGGTGCTGTCCGGCGATGGTGCCTCGTTCTGCGCCGGCCTCGACTTCTCATCGTTCCAAGCAATGGCCGCAAGCGATGGGGTGGCAGCGGACGGCGTCACGAGCGAGGCCGCCAGCGCCGAGGGAAGCCCGGGATCCATGCGCGAGGATCGGATCACCCATCTCGGCCAGCAGGTGTGCTGGGTCTGGCAGGAGCTCGAAGTTCCGGTCATCGCCGCCGTTCACGGCCATGCCCTGGGTGGGGGGCTGCAGATCGCGCTTGGCGCAGACATCCGCATCGTGCACCCCGACACGAAGATGTCGGTCCGTGAGGTCTACTGGGGGCTGGTGCCCGACATGACCGGCACGTTCATCCTGTCGACGCTCGTGCGGCCCGACATCGCCAAGGAGTTGACCTTCACGGCTCGGGTGTTCTCCGGCTCGGAGGCGGCGGAGATGGGCTTGGCCACCCGACTGAGCGGCACTCCGAAGGATGACGCAATTGCCCTGGCGCGCGAGATCGCGTCGATGAGCCCGGGTGCGGTGCGCGGCTCGAAGGCGTTGTTCAACCGGATCGCGAGCGAGGGAGCCGCAGAACAGTTCGCCGCCGAACGGCGCACCATCGGCGCCCAGATCGGTACGCCGAACCAGATCGAAGCGGTGATCGCCGGCTTCGAGAAGCGCCCGCCGGTCTTCGCCGACGCTTGAGCGTCGGTCGGTGTGGGTACCGTCGGCCATGGCTCGGTTCAGCGGTCTCTCAGCGCTCTTCGTCAACTGTTCGCTCGGTCATGATTCGAGAGAATCGCACACCAGAAAGCTGCTTGCTCGAGTGGCCGGAGTCATGGGCGCCGAAGGCGTCGATGTCGAACTGGTGCACCTGCTCGATCACCACGTGGGCTTCGGAATGGTCGAAGACACCACGACGCTCGGCGACAAACGCGACGACTGGCCGTCGATCCATGCCAAGGTCATGGGGGCCGACATCCTCGTGATCGGAACACCGATCTGGCTGGGTTCACCGTCGAGTGTTGCGTCGCTGGTGATCGAGCGTCTGTATGCCTACAGCTCGAAGACCAACGATGTCGGCCAGTACTTGTACTACGGCAAGGCGGCCGGGTGCGTCGTCACGGGCAACGAGGACGGCGTGAAGGCCGTGTCGTCGCAGCTGCTGTACGCGCTCTCACACATCGGCTACACGATTCCGCCCCAGGCCGACTGTGGCTGGCTGGGCGCGATCGGCCCGGGACCGAGTTACGGCGACGTGGTCGAGGGGTCGAACACACCCGTCGGATACGACAGCGAGTTCACCAACAAGAACGCCACCATCATGTCGTGGAATCTCATGCACACCGCGAAGTGGTTGCGAGACGCCGGCGGATTCCCGGTCGGAGGCAACGCCGCAGCAACGTGGCGCGAGTTCACCAACGCCGCAGATCAAGACCCTGACGGCGCCGAATCCGACGTGTAACGGTGTTGTCTGACACCGGCGTCACTGGTTGGGTTCAGCCGGCCCAGAATTTCTGAAGGCGGTCGACGAATCGGTCGGGGTCGACGAGGTGCGGGTAGTGGCCGAAGTCGGCCCAGTACTCGACGGTACCGCCGGTGATGCGCCGAGCGAGCCAGTCCGCATACTGCGCCCCGGGGTCGAGACCGAAGAGTGCGAGGTAGGCCACGTCTCTGCCCGTGTACCCGGCGAGAGCGTCGTCGACGATCGACGCAATGGCATCCTCGGGGCTGGTGAGCAGGAGGTCCCACACGCCCAACACCACCTCCTGATCGGCCTGACGGAGGTCGTTCACCCGTGCGGCCTCCTTGGGCGAGAGCTTGTCGCCCATCATCATCTCGAACATCGCATCGACGACGAGGTAGTACTGGTCGCGATCGCGCAACATCGGTTCGGCGGGCATCAGCTGCGCCTTGAACGAGGCGAGCTGCAACGACTGATCGATGTCGACGACACTCGCAACGTCGAGCGTCGCCCCGGCCGCAGTGACGACCGCGCCACCCAGCGAATGGCCGATCAGATGAGGCCGATCCACATCGGCAGCTGCGATCACGGCGGCGACGTCACCGGCCATCGACGCCAGGTCGTATGTGGGCGCACGGCCCGACTCTCCGTGCCCGCGCAGGTCGAGCGTGATCACCTCGTGCACCGACGCCAACCGTTCGCTCACCGGAGCGAACGACGCTGCGGATTCGGTGATTCCGTGCACGAGCACGACCGCGTCACCCGAACCCCTGCGGCTCCACGCGATCGAGGTGCCGTCGTGGGCAAAGGCGCGCTGCTGATGGCTCATCGCTCCAGTGTCGCACGGGGGGTGAGGCGGTAGCTGGTGTCGAGATCGTCGGCGGAGTCGGCAACGACTTCGCGGGTCAGGCGCTGAGCCCGTTCGGACAGACATTGCCAGTCGCGACGGGAGATGGCAGGGATCATCGGTTCGCGGAACCACGGCGCGTAGAACTCGACGTTGGGGATCGCTCGGACCGCGTCGCTGAGGTTGGGCGTGCCACCGTGCCACGCGCGCACGTCGCGGATCTGAACCGCTCCGGCCGGTGCCGGGCAGACGGTGCTGAGACGCATCCACTCCGGTTCCTCGGATCGCCTCGGGATCGGCGCTCGCGATCGCTGGGTTCCGGGGATCTGGCGTGTCGGGCCGTTGAGCGCCGTCATGTCGATCGGCAGGAAGTTGACACACACGTACGGGCAGGGCAGATCTCGCACCGACACCTCGCCGGCCGGGTCGAAGAACGAACTGAACGGCGTGCTCGTGGGATCGACGAAGTCGCCCATGTCGGCGTGCAGCGGTTGGTACTCGGTTGCACCGGGCAGGCAGAAGTCACCACTCGCGGCTCGCACGACGTAGTCGTCCGAGCCGAAGATGGCGTCGAGGATCGGGGTGACGGTCGGGAGATCGACGAGCATCTGCCACTCCGGGCGGTGCAGCATGCTGCGCGTCGAGCTCGAACCGCCAAACGAGTATCGATGCGATCCGCGGTTGCCGCTGCGGTCGGGGTCGAGCGCGACGATCTCGTCGACCACCTCCGACACACCACGGCGCAGGAACTCCGTCTGGTCGGCGTCGAGCGCATCGCGCACCACGACGAAGCCATCGCGGCTGAAGAGCCGTACCGCCCGTTCGATCTCGTTCGGTTCGAGGATCTCGAGGCCGGTGATGCCGTTGTTCGCCAGAAGATGGGTGCGCAGGTCCACGTCGACCAGTGTCGCGCGGGAAACGTCACGTTGGCCCGCCACGGTCCGACGTCTATGCTGTGGTCTCTTCAGCCTCGAGCCAACGTCGTCTCGAGCGTCTTCGTGTGACCGGTCACCCCAGTGCTGCGGCCCGGATCGGCGATTTCGTTCTCCTTCGACCTCGTGGATGTGATGATGCAGCAACCCCCTGGCCCCATCGGCCTGTACGACCCCCGCAACGAGCACGACTCGTGTGGGGTGTCCTTCGTCGCCAATCTCAACGGTGTGCGCTCCAATGCCCTCGTGCGCACCGCGCTCGAATCGCTGAGGAACATGGCGCACCGGGGTGCCACTGGCGCCGAGCCGGACACCGGAGACGGTGCGGGCATCTTGATGCAGGTACCCGACCGGTTCCTTCGCGACGTCGTCGAGTTCGAGCTGCCCGAAGCCGGCGCGTACGCAGTTGGCCTCGCGTTCCTGCCCACCGACAACGAGGCATGCGACAAGGCAATGGCCGCCATCGAGGCAACAGTGGCCGACGTCGGGCTGACCACCCTCGGCTGGCGCAATGTGCCGGTTGAACCAGGGTGCCTGGGAGCCACGGCGCGAGCCGCAATGCCGACGTTCAAACAGCTCTTCGTGAGTGACCCGCACGGATCGACGGGCATCGAACTCGATCGCTTGGCCTTCGTCGCCCGCAAGCGGAGTCGGCGCGAACTCGACGGGCACCTCGAAACCTACTTTGCCTCGCTGTCGGCGCGCACGACCGTCTACAAGGGGATGCTGACCACCCCGCAGCTGTCGCAGTTCTTCCCCGATCTGCTCGATGCCCGGGTGGAATCGGCGCTGCTGATCGTGCACTCACGATTCTCGACCAATACGTTCCCGTCGTGGCCGCTCGCCCACCCGTACCGATTCGTTGCACACAACGGCGAGATCAACACGGTGCAGGGCAACCAGAACTGGATGCAGGCGCGCGAGGCGACCCTCGGATCCGACGCACTTCCCGGCATCGAACGCGCCTTCCCGATCTGTACCCCGGGATCGTCCGACACCGCGCGCTTCGACGAAGTGCTGGAGCTGCTGCACCTCGGCGGCTATCCGATCCATCACGCAATGCTCATGATGATCCCCGAGGCGTGGGAGAACCACAAGACGATGCCGCGCGAACAGCGTGACTTCTACCGATTCCACGCCGCGCTGATGGAGCCATGGGACGGGCCGGCGAGCGTGGCGTTCACCGACGGTGAGGTCATCGGCGCAGTGCTCGACCGCAACGGGCTGCGACCGAGCCGCTACTGGATCACCGACGACGACCTCGTGGTGATGGCATCGGAGGTGGGTGTCATCGATGTCGACCCGTCCAAGGTGATCGCCAAGGGCCGCCTGCAGCCGGGCAAGATGTTCCTCGTCGACACCCGGCTCGGGCGAATCGTCAGCGACGACGAGATCAAGTCAGAACTGGCGTCTCTGCACCCGTACGGCGAGTGGCTCGAAGCGGGCATGGTGGAATTGGCCGACCTGCCCGAGCGCGAGCACATCGTGTTCAGCCACGACAGTGTCCTGCGGCGTCAGCAGATGTTCGGCTATACGCACGAGGAACTCAAGATTCTCCTGACGCCGATGGCTGCGACGGGCGGCGAGGCGCTCGGGTCGATGGGGACCGACACGCCGCTGGCGGTGTTGTCGGAGCGACCCCGGCTCTTGTTCGACTACTTCAAGCAGCTCTTCGCGCAGGTCACGAACCCGCCACTCGACGCGATCCGCGAAGAGGTCGTCACGGCGGTGTCGTCATCCGTCGGACCTGAAGCCAATCTGTTGGCGCCGGGGCCGGAGAGCTGCCGTCAGTTGGCGCTCCCGTTCCCCATCATCGACAACGACGAGCTCGCCAAGATCATCCACATCAACGACGAGGGCGCCCATCCCGGTCTGCAGGCGAAGGTCCTGTCGGGCCTCTACCGGGTCGCCGACGGCGGAGCCGGCCTGCGCGTGGCTCTCGACGCGGTGTGTCGTCAGGCCTCGGACGCGATCCGCGACGGTGCACGCATCATCGTGCTGTCAGATCGCAATGCCGACAGTGTCGACGCCCCGATCCCGTCGCTGCTGTTGACCGCGTCGGTCCACCATCACCTCGTGCGCACGAAGCAGCGCACGATGACTGGCTTGATCGTCGAGTCGGGCGATGCCAGAGAAGTCCACCACATGGCTCTGCTGATCGGCTTCGGTGCCGGAGCGATCAACCCGTACCTCGCGTTCGAATCGATCGAGGACCTCATCGCCGAAGACATGCATGGCTTGGGCTCGATCGACCCGAACACCGCTCTTCGGAACTACATCAAGGCGTGCGGCAAAGGCGTGCTCAAGGTCATGTCGAAAATGGGCGTGTCGACGGTGGCGTCGTACACGGGCGCACAGATCTTCGAGGCCATCGGCCTCGGCCAGCCCGTCGTGGATGCGTACTTCACCGGCACGGTCTCGCAGCTCGGCGGCATCGGTCTCGACGAGATCGCCGCCGAAGTGGCGGCGCGCCACGCAATGGCGAATCCGTCGCGGCCCGAAGAACGCGCCCACCGCAAGCTCGAGCTGGGCGGTGAGTACCAGTGGCGTCGCGAGGGCGAACTCCACCTGTTCAACCCCGAAACGGTCTTCAAACTCCAGCACGCCACGCGGGCGAAGCGCTACGACATCTTCAAGGAGTACACGGCCAGGGTCGACGACCAGTCGACGAAGTTGATGACGCTGCGCGGTCTCTTCGAGCTCGACGCGAACCGCCCGTCGATCCCGATCGACGATGTCGAACCGGTCGGCGCGATCGTCAAACGGTTCTCGACCGGAGCGATGAGCTACGGATCGATCTCGGCGGAGGCGCACGAGACCCTGGCGATCGCGATGAATCGCATCGGTGCCAAATCGAATACGGGCGAGGGGGGCGAGGACGCCGCCCGCCTCTATGACCCCGAGCGGCGATCGTCGATCAAGCAGGTGGCGTCCGGTCGGTTCGGAGTGACGTCGGAGTACCTGACCAACGCGGACGACATCCAGATCAAGATGGCCCAGGGTGCCAAGCCGGGGGAGGGCGGACAGCTGCCCGGGCACAAGGTGTACCCGTGGATTGCGGGCACTCGACACTCGACGCCGGGCGTTGGTCTGATCAGCCCGCCGCCGCACCACGACATCTACTCGATCGAAGATCTCAAACAGCTGATCCACGACCTGAAGAACGCCAACCCGCACGCTCGGATCCACGTGAAACTGGTCGCCGAGACCGGCGTCGGAACGGTGGCAGCTGGCGTGTCGAAGGCGAAGGCCGATGTCGTGCTGATCTCCGGCCACGACGGCGGCACTGGCGCCAGCCCTCTCACCTCCCTCAAGCACGCCGGGGGCCCGTGGGAGCTGGGCCTGGCGGAGACTCAGCAGACGTTGCTGCTCAACGGGTTGCGCGACCGAATCGTCGTGCAGACCGACGGTCAGATGAAGACGGGGCGTGATGTGGTGATCGCCGCACTGCTCGGCGCCGAGGAGTACGGGTTCGCCACCGCCCCCCTCGTGGTGTCGGGCTGCATCATGATGCGAGTGTGTCATCTCGACACCTGCCCGGTCGGCGTTGCCACGCAGAACCCCGAACTGCGGGCGCGGTTCAGCGGTCAGCCGGAGTTCGTCGAGACGTTCTTCGAGTACATCGCCACCGAGGTTCGCGAACTCATGGCCGAACTCGGGTTCAGCACCATGGCCGACATGATCGGCCACGTCGAGTTGCTCGACACGCGTCGCGCCATCTCGCATTGGAAGGCGTCGGGTCTCGACATCGCCCCGATCCTCGCTGTGCCGCAGAATCCATACCACCAGACGATGATTCAGAGCGTCGAACAGGACCACGGTCTGGGCGAAGCACTCGACCAAGAGCTCATCGAGTTGGCCCGACCGGCGATCGACGACGGTCGACGCGTCACGATCGCCCTGCCCGTACGCAACGTCAATCGCACCGTCGGCACCCTGCTCGGTCACGAGGTCACCAAGCAGTGGAAGGGGGCGGGCCTGCCTGACGCCACCATCGACATCACGCTGACGGGTTCCGCGGGCCAGAGTCTCGGCGCGTTCGTGCCGTCGGGGATCCAGATACGGCTCATCGGCGACGCCAACGACTACGTGGGCAAGGGGTTGTCGGGCGGACGCATCATCGTGCACCCTCACCCCTTTGCACCGTTCGTCGCGGAGGATCAGATCGTTGCCGGCAACGTGATCGCGTACGGCGCCACCGGCGGTGAGATCTTCCTGCGCGGCAAGGTCGGCGAACGCTTCTGCGTGCGGAACTCGGGCGCAATCGCCGTCAGCGAGGGTGTGGGTGATCACGGCTGCGAGTACATGACGGGCGGACGAGTCGTCGTGCTCGGCCCGACCGGCCGAAACTTCGGGGCGGGCATGTCGGGCGGCATCGCGTACGTGTACGACCCGGCTCGGGCGTTCGCCAGCAACGTCAATTACGACATGGTCGATCTGGAGAATCTCGACGACGCCGATCGTGAGTTCCTCGCCGGCGTCATCTCTCGACACCGCGACTTCACGGGGTCGGCCGTTGCCGAGCGCATCCTCGAGGCATGGGACGACGAACTGGGTTCATTCCACAAGGTGATGCCGCGCGACTACAAGCGTGTGCTCACCGTCATCGCCGAGTCGTCGGCCGCAGGACTCGACGAAGAACAGACGGTGGACAGAATCATGGAGGCCGCTCGTGGGTGAACCGACCGGATTCTTGAAGTGGGACCGCCAGACACCGCCGCGTCGAGCGGTTGCGGTACGTCTACGCGACTGGAAGGAGGTGTACGAGGACTTCGATGCCGAGGAACTCACGCATCAAGCGGGCCGCTGCATGGACTGTGGGATCCCGTTCTGCAACAACGGCTGCCCGTTGGGCAACCTGATCCCCGACTGGAACGACCTGGTGTATCGCGATCACTGGCATGACGCCATCGAGCGCTTACATGCGACGAACAACTTCCCCGAGTTCACGGGCCGTCTCTGTCCGGCACCGTGTGAGTCGGCGTGTGTACTCGGGATCAATCAGAACCCGGTGGCGATCAAGCAGGTGGAGGTCGAGATCATCGACCGAGCGTGGGAGAACGGCTGGGTGACGCCACACGTTCCGGCGGCGCGCACCGGCAAGCGGGTCGCCGTGATCGGATCGGGTCCGGCCGGCCTCGCGGCGGCACAGCAGTTGACGCGAGCTGGCCACGACGTGGTCGTGCTCGAGCGAGCAGATCGCATCGGTGGCCTGCTGCGCTACGGCATCCCAGAGTTCAAGATGGAGAAGCGCCACATCGATCGCCGCATCGAGCAGATGGTTGCCGAGGGGACCGAGTTCCGCACGAACGCCGTCGTCGGCGACAACGTCGACATCGAGGTGCTGCGGGCTTCGCACGACGCCGTTGTCCTCGCCTGTGGTGCAACGGCGTGGCGCGACCTGCCAGTGCCCGGACGCCACCTGGGCGGCATCCACCAGGCCATGGAGTACCTGCCGCTGGCGAACCGTGTCCAGTTCGGCGACATCGACACCTCACCGATCGACGTGGCCGGCAAGCACGTGGTGATCATCGGCGGAGGCGACACCGGGGCCGACTGTCTCGGAACCGCTCACCGTCAGGGTGCTGCGTCGGTCACCCAATTGGAGATCCTCCCCGAGCCACCCGAGCAACGCAGCGTCGACAACCCGTGGCCACAGTTCGCGATGACCTACAAAGTGACCTCTGCCCACGAGGAGGGCGGACAGCGGCTGTACAGCGTCAGCACCGATGAATTCATCGATGACGGCAATGGACGCGTTCGGGCGCTTCGGCTCCACGAGGTCGAGTTCGTCGACGGATCGTTCGTCGAGGTCGAGGCATCGAGCCACGAGATCGCGGCTGATTTCGTGTTCCTGGCCCTCGGGTTCGTCGGACCCGAGAAGGGCTCGTGGCTCGATTCACTCGGCGTCGACTACGACGCGCGGGGCAACGTGGCGCGTGACGAGCGCTACATGACCAATCAGCACGGCCTCTTCGTGGCGGGCGACATGGGGCGCGGGCAGAGTTTGATCGTGTGGGCCATCGCCGAGGGCCGCGCCGCAGCGGCGGGCGCCGATGCCTATCTGATGGGTGAGACTCGCCTGCCGGCTCCGATCAGGCCGACCGACCGTCCGCTGATGTGACCGTCCGCTGGTGTGACCGTCCGCTGGTGTGAG
>JBGTEH010000225.1:0-3258 GCA_041747915.1 Ilumatobacteraceae bacterium | reverse complement strand
GCCGGGGCGACATAGTCCGACAGGCTGAGGTTGGCGCGACCGTCGGTCTTGGTGGCCTGCTGGCGGATGCCGTGCAACCGACCCCGCTCGACGGTGCGCGTCTCGTCGGCGTACACGACGACGTCATCGCCGACGGAGTTGGCCGGCCAGAATCCGATCACCGCCTGGGGACGGAACCACTTGTCGCCGACGATCTTGTCGAGCATCGCCAACGCGTCGTCGTAGAGAGGGCGGGCGGCGTCCGCGAACTCGGGATCGGTGAGCACCTCGGGGAACTTGCTGCGGATTCCCCAGGTTCGAAAGAACGGCGTCCAGTCGATGTATGGCACGAGTTCGGCGACGTCGTAGTCGTCGAAGACCCGCGTGCCGACGAAGTTCGGCTCGGTCAATGTCGTGGCATCGAACGTGGCATCGAGTCGGTTGGCGCGAGCAACGTCGATCGACACGCGATCGCGTTCGACCGTGGCTCGTGCGTGCGACTCGACGACGCGCGCATAGTCGGTACGCAGGGTCTCGAGGAATCTTTCGCGTTGCGTGTTCGACAGGAGACTGGAGATGACTCCCGATGCGCGACTCGCGTCGCCGACGTGCACGACCGGGCCGTGATAGGCCGGATCGATCCGCAGGCTGGTGTGCAGGCGGCTGGTCGTGGCGCCGCCGATCAGGAGCGGCACCTCGAACCCGGTCCGTTCCATCTCGGCGGCCACGCGCACCATTTCGTCGAGCGAAGGGGTGATCAGGCCGGACAGCCCGATGATGTCGACGTTGCGCTCACGGGCGGTCTCGAGGATCGTCTGGGCGGGCACCATGACACCGAGGTCGATGACGTCGTAGTTCGAACAGCCGAGCACCACACCGACGATGTTCTTGCCGATGTCGTGCACGTCGCCCTTCACGGTGGCGAGCAGCACCGTCCCGGCCTTCGATGCGGCGCCGTCTTCGCCCTCGGCCTCGATGAACGGCGTGAGGTAGGCAACGGCCTGCTTCATCACGCGGGCCGACTTGACCACTTGCGGGAGGAACATCCTGCCGGCTCCGAACAGGTCGCCGACGGTGTTCATCCCGCTCATCAACGGACCTTCGATGACGTCGACGGCGCGACTCGAACGCGCCCGGGCTTCCTCGACGTCGGCCTCGATGAACACGGTGATGCCGTTGACGAGCGCATGGTCGATGCGCCGATCGACGTCCCACGACCGCCATTCCTGAGCGGCCGGATCGACGACCTCGGCACCGGTTCCGGCGAAACGGTTCGCCGCATCGAGCAGCCGTTCGGTGGCATCGGGACGGCGGGCGAGCACGACGTCCTCGCACAGCTCACGCAATTCGGGATCGATCTGGTCGTAGACCGCGAGCTGGCCGGCATTGACGATGCCCATGCGCATGCCGGCTTCGACCGCCTTCAGGAGGAACACCGAGTGCATCGCCTCGCGCACCGGTTCATTGCCGCGGAACGAGAATGACAGGTTCGACACGCCGCCCGAGATGTTGACGTACGGGAGGTCGTCGGTGATCTGCTTCGTCGCCTCGAGGAAGTCGAGGCCGTAGCGATTGTGCTCGTCGATGCCGGTGGCAACGGCGAAGATGTTCGGGTCGATGATGATGTCCCCGGGCGGGAACCCGACCTCGTCGACGAGCAGGTGGTACGCCCGGCTGGCGATCGAGACCTTGCGCTCGACGGTGTCGGCCTGGCCGACCTCGTCGAAGGCCATGACGACCACTGCGGCTCCGTAGTCGAGGCACGTGCGCGCCTGCGCGAGAAATGCCTCCTCGCCCTCTTTCATCGAGATCGAGTTGACGATCGGCTTGCCCTGGACGCACTGCAGACCGGCTTCGATCACCTCGAATTTCGACGAGTCGATCATGATCGGCACGCGGGCGATGTCGGGTTCGGAAGCAATGAGGTTCAGGAACGTGGTCATCGCTTCGACGCCGTCGATCAGGCCGTCGTCCATGTTGACGTCGATGATCTGGGCACCGCTCTCGACCTGCTGGAGTGCGACCACGAGCGCCTCGCCGTACTCGTTGTCCTTGATGAGCCGTCGGAACTTTGCCGAGCCGGTGATGTTGGTGCGTTCACCGACGTTGACGAACGGAATGTCGTCGGTGAGTGCGAACGGTTCGAGCCCGGAGAGTTCGAGGCGCGGCGTGCGCGTCGGGACGACACGAGGCGTCCGGCCGTCGACCGCGCCTGCGATCGCCGCGATGTGAGCAGGGGTCGTGCCGCAGCAACCGCCGACGATGTTGAGCAGCCCGGCCTCGGCGAACTCGGCGACGAAGGCGGCCGTCTCATCCGCTGTCTCGTCGTAGCCGCCGAGTTCGTTGGGAAGCCCGGCATTCGGATACGCGCACACGAGTGTGTCGGCGACCGTCGCCAGCTCCAGCAGGTGCGGTCGCATCTCCTCGGCGCCGAGCGCGCAGTTGAGACCGACTGTCAGTGGACGGGCGTGGCGGATCGACTGCCAGAACGCGGCGGGGGTCTGGCCCGACAGAGTGCGACCCGATCGGTCGGTGATCGTGCCCGAGATCATCAGGGGGAGTTCGTTGCCGTGGGCTGCCATCGCCCGTCGGCTGGCAACGATCGCGGCCTTCGCGTTGAGCGTGTCGAAGATCGTCTCGACGAGGATCGCATCGACGCCGCCGCGCAGGAGCGCCTCGATCTGCTCCTGGTAGGCATCGGCGAGCGCGGCGAACGTGATCGCACGGAACCCGGGGTCCTCGACCTTGGGTGACAGCGACAGCGTCATGTTCGTCGGGCCGACGGCACCGGCCACGAAGCGGCGACGTCCATCCACGCCATGCGCGTGCTCGGCGGCCTCTCGTGCCAGGCGCGCGGCGACCTCGTTGAGTTCGACGACCTGGTCGACGGTGCCGTAGTCGGCCTGCGACACGCGGTTGGCGGAGAAGGTGTTCGTCTCGACGATGTCGGCGCCGGCGAGGAGGTAGCGCAGATGGATCTCGCGCATCGCGTCTGGTTGGGTGAGGGTGAGCAACTCGTTGTTGCCCCCGAGGTCGCAACCGTGGTCGCAGAAGCGATCGCCGCGGAATGCCTCGTCCGAGAGCCCGAGCATCTGGATCTCGGTGCCCATTGCACCGTCGAGCACCACGATGCGATTGCGCGCGATCTGGGCGATCGGGTGATCGTGGAACGGGTTGTTGCGGGCGAGTGTGCCGGTGCTGGTGTTGAGGGTGGTGGTCACGTCAGGCGACTTCTTTCATGGTGCGGCGGTTGGTCGCGAGCCAGACGGTGACGGTGAG
>JBGTEH010000224.1:0-3692 GCA_041747915.1 Ilumatobacteraceae bacterium | reverse complement strand
GGCATCGAGATCGACTACTGCCCGGCCTGCCGGGGCGTGTGGCTCGATCGCGGCGAACTCGACAAGGTGATCGAACGGTCGTCCCCCTCGTCCCGGCCACAGCCTGCTCGCACCGACGACCGGGGCGACGACCGCAACCGCGACGATCGCGATCGCAGCAACCGCTACGACGACGACTTCGACCGCAGTGGCCAGCAACGCAAGCCGAAGTCGAAGACCTCGTTCCTCGGCGAACTCTTCGAGTTCGGAGCAGGATGAGATGGCGAATGTGGCGAGTACGCAACGCGATGGCATTGTCGACGCTTTCCGCGGGAGCCACATTCGTTGCCATCGGCGGCGCGTCCGGTGCCGTTGTCCTCGCTGTGTTCGGCGCTGTGATGAGCGTCGGGGCAGTCACGTATCACGCCAGACCCAACCACAACTACTGGGTGACGTGCACCCTGGCATCCTTCGAGCGCGCGTCGTACCTCGCGCTCGACACGATCGGAATGACCGACAACAGGATCTCATGATCCCGCAAACCTCAGTGGTCCCGTGTGCGACTCGGCCCTGATGTAGTGCTCGATACTCGCGGTCGTTGTGGCTGCTACGAGGCGTTGACGGATTGCCCGTAACGCTGGCGTGCTGCCTCGCCCGAGGTGCCGACCATGGCCCCGATCGATGCCCAGGAGTGCCCGTTGTGACGGGCGCGAACAACGGCATCACCGAGCACGCGTTCTGCGTCGGCTCGGGCAAGGAACGCTTCTCGGACGAGACGAAGCTCGGTGGCGTCGTGGATGTCGTCGCCAGGCTCGTGAGTCTCGAATCGGGCGGCGAGTTCGTCGGCGTGGTCGAGGATCTCTTGGGCGGTGCGGGGCATGGTGGTCACTTCAGGTACTTGGGTCGGGCGGGCATGGCGTGGAGAATGATCGGGCCGTCGCTGGTCTCGACGACGCCGATGAACATCGTGAAGCCGTCGTCGAGGGCGTCGACGAAGATCGGATTGTTGAAGGCGTGGACCATGTCGGTGTCGGGGATGCCGTGCTCGCGTGAGCTGGGAGCGATGAGTGGCGCATCCACGTTCACAAGTGTATGCTGATGTGCATGCAGAGTACAAGCGTCAGGATCGATGTGAGCACCCATGACGAACTCAAGCGCCTTGCGGTCGAGTTCGACACGACGGTCGGCAACACCGTTGCTCTGGCCGTTCGGGCGTTGCGCCAGGACCACATCGGCCACCAGCTCCAGAGCAACCTCCGCGACGACGAGACCGCATGGCTCGATGCAGAGCTCGGGTGACATCGTCAATCTCGACCTCGGACGACCCGAAGGACGTGAAGCCGGCTACTTCCATCCGGCCGTCGTCGTCACTGCGCAACGCGTTCTCGACGCCGCACCGGCCGTGATCCAGGTCGTGCCGTTGACGAGCACGCTTCGACGCTTTCACACCGAAGTCGTCATCGAGCCGGACGCGGCCAACGGGCTCGAGCAGTCGTCGGCTGCGCAGTGCCAACACGTCCGTGCCGTTTCACCTGCACGAGTCGTCGACACACTCGGCAATGTGGGGCCGCTGGCGTTGTCGCAGATCCGAGAGACCATCGCCGTCATCATCGACCTGCCCTGAGCCCATGGTCCACTCACCGCGATGGCGATGCAAACCAGCTGACTTCGCCGCTCGTGATCCCGAGCTCCCAACCGTGCCACGCGCCGAACTGCGAAGCCCTATCGTGACGCCGCACCATCACGTGCAGGTCAGCCCGAAGCCTACGATTGATGTGTCATCGCGGCGTTCAACGAACACGTCGGGCCGTACGGGGATGACATCCCGCTCGAGCACGGCACTTCGTGCCCTGCGGTCTTGATCTCTATGAGGTCGTCGGGCCGGCGAGCACGTCGGTGTACCGGTGGGGTTCGAACCCAACACTGCGGTACAGATGACCTGATGCCGGATTGTCGGGGTCGTAGACGATCTTGATCCGTTGTGCCCCGGCGCTGGCGAGCAGGGCGACACCGGCGGTCAGCACGTGACGAGCCAGGCCACGTCGCTGATGGTCGTCTTCCGTGCGCATCGGTTCTACTCGAGGCCAACCAGCGACTGCTCGCGTAGCGGGAGCATTCGCGCAAGCTACGCGACCAAGGGCTGCAGAGCGCGCCCGGATTGACCACGGCGACGACGGCACACACCAGCGCAGGAACCGGCAAATGAGCGAGCCTGAGTTCTGGACGGAGCGACAACTATCGCGAGCGCCATAACCCGGGTCCGCCGACGGACACCACTCGGTTCGCCCAAGCAGCGCACTGCATTCGCCCACCCACGTGCGAACAACCGCCTGCCACGCGAACACCACACGCTTCGCTGAGCCGGCGATGCGGTCGTGGATCCGTGGGACGAAGCGGGAGGATTCGTGAGCGAATGGCTTGTGGCGGCTGATCACGTCACCGGAGGAGCGGTGAGCGCAGCCTCGACGTAGGCGACGACGGCGTTGGCGTGGCCGTGACCCATGCCGTGCTCGTCCTTCAGGATCGCCACGATCTCCATGTGCGACGAACCGGCCGTCCGCTGGGATGTGACGAGGTCGAACCATTCCTGCATCGGCCGGCCGTAGGTGGTCTCGATCGAGGGGAAGTAGGAAGCCGGGCCCTTGACCTTGGTGCCGGGTTCGACAATCGGGGCGACCACTCGGTTGGTCGGGCTCATGCGAGCACGCCTTCGAGGCGGGCGTAGCTGGTCTCCATCCCGTCGACCATGCCGGTATCGAGCACGGTGTCGCGCAGCTGAGTGCTCGGGAAGGTGATGACGAGGGTCAGCAGGGTGTCGCCTTGAGATGGCGTGAGGGTCAGCTCGTTCCGGGTGCCTGGACCCTCCATTCCGATCATGCGCTCGGTCGTGACCGCACGGTGTGGCGGGTCGAAATCCAGCAACTCGCCCTCGAAACCAAACCGTCCGGGCGAGCCTTCCTCGGACGCGTCCTCGGGTTCCCACTCGTAGCGGTAGGCCCCGCCGACCTCGGTCGTGGTCTCACAGACGGGCATGGTCCACCCGTCGGGCCCCAGCATCCACTGCTGCAGCATTGCGGGGTCGTGGTGGGCGTGCCACACCTGCTCGACGGTGCCGCGAATGATGCGCGAGACGCGGATCTGGGTGTCGGACAGTATCTGCTGTTCGGTTGCGCGGCCGGCTGCAAACGAGCCGAGATCGGCGAGCACGTGATCGATCTGGCCCATGGCCGACGCCATGCCTTCTTCCATACCCATGCCGAGCAGCTGTTCGAGTTGATCGAGTGAGCCGAAATGGGTCGTGGTGACGAGGCGTGAGCCGTCGCTGGTGTCCTCGAAGGAGAAGGTCATCCGCATCGATGGCATGGCAAGGTTCTCCTGGCCCTCGGCGTCGGCGAATCCATCGCGGACCTCGAAGAACTTGCCGTCGTCGACGGCAAGGAACTCCCAGAAGCCGCCGGAGCGTTCGCCGTCCGGTCCTGTCATGAAGTACGCGGACCGCCCGCCAACGAACACGTCATGGCGAGTGAACGTGGCCGGCCACTCGACGGGACCCCAGAACTTCTCGATCTGGCGGGGATCGGTGTACGCCTCCCACAATCGCTCGCGCGTGGCGGCAAAGTCGGCGACGACGGTCATGGTGAGTGCGTCGAGATCCTTCTCGACCGAGGTGATGGGCATTGGCTGTTCCTTCTCCTTGATTCTTCGGGATCACT
>JBGTEH010000223.1:0-1805 GCA_041747915.1 Ilumatobacteraceae bacterium | reverse complement strand
ACCAGACACCTGCGAGGTGAGATGCATCACATGGCTGTACCGCTCGAGCGTCATCAGTTCCTCGACGTCGACGGTGCCGAACTCGGCAACACGCCCCACGTCGTTGCGCGCCAGATCGACGAGCATCACGTGCTCGGCGCGCTCCTTGGGGTGTTCGAGGAGTTCGGCCGCCATCAAGCGGTCGTGCTCGTCGGTTCGTCCTCGTCGACGGGTGCCGGCGATCGGTCGCGACACGACCCTGCGACCCAGCAGTTGCACCATTGGTTCGGGCGACGAGCCGACGATCGTCAACTCCTCGTGGCGCACGAAGTACATGTACGGCGAGGGGTTCACCTGGCGAAGCACCCGGTACACGTCGAACGGATCGGCGTCGAGTTCCAGGTCGTACCGCTGGGCGAGCACGACCTGGAAGATGTCACCGGCGACGACGTGATCCTTGGCGACGTCGACCGCCCGCTGATACAACCCGCCGGGCATCGACGAGTGGAGTTCCGGCAGTTCGTCGTCGGCCGATGGCGGGGCGACAGGGGTGTACGGCAGCGGCGCCGCGAGATCGTCGACCGCCTGCAACACCCGCTCGACCGCGGCGTCATAGGCGGCATCGAGCCCCGACGCATCGAGCCCGAGCGTCGGGACGCTCTCGATCAGGTACACCCGCTGGCGCCAGTGGTCGAACGCCGCCAGTGAACCAATCACGGACATCACCGCATCCGGGTACCTGCGATCGTCGACGGGCACTTCGGGGAGATGCTCGATCTCACGCACGACGTCGTAGCCGAGAAACCCCATGATTCCGCCGTGCAGCGGAGGGAGGTCCGTGAACGTGGGGCTGGTGTACGTGGCGAGCATCGCTTCGAGCGCGGCCAGCATTCCGCTGTCGGTCGGAATGCCCGCGGGCAGTGCTCCATCGAGTTCGACGGACCCATCACGAAGTACGAGCGTTGCGGACGGATTGCGCCCGACGAACGAGAACCGGGCCCACCGCTCGGCGCCTTCCACCGATTCCAGAAGGAATCCGGGTGCGTCACCGACGAGCTTGATGTACGCGGCGACCGGCGTTTCGAGATCGGCGAGCAGCTCGGTCCAGACCGGAACGATCGTGTGCTCGGCGGCGTGCGAGTGGAACTCCTCCCGCGTCGGCTGGAACTTCACGAGACCTCGGGGCCGAAGGCTCGGAAGAAACAGGTCCGGGCACCGGTGTGGCAGGCCCCGGCACCTTCCTGCTCGACCTTGAACAACAGCGCATCGCCGTCGCAGTCGTAGAACGCCTCGCGCACGAACTGTCGATCGCCGCTGGTGTCACCCTTGCGCCACAGTTCTCGGCGGCTGCGCGACCAGTACACCATGCGGCCCTCGGCCAGAGTCATCCTGAGCGATTCGGCGTTCATCCACGCCATCATCAACACGTCGCCGCTCGCTGCGTCCTGCGCGATGGCGGCAACGAGTCCATTGCTGTCGTACTTGACGCCGGCGAGTTGGGCGTCGCTGGCGTCGATCGTGGTCCCGTCGGGCATCGGTTCAGCCTACGGTGCGACCGTGGCTCGGCTCCGGAGAGTTGCGTCACGCAACGACCGTCACGCAACGACCGTCACGCGACGATCGTCACGCAACGATCGTCCCGACTGTAGGCGTCCGAGCGATCAGAGATAGAGCCCGGTCGAGGCCTCGATGCGCTCGGCGGCGACCGCGTGCAGTTCGCGTTCACGCAGCATCACGTAGTCCTCACCCTGGACCTCGACTTCGTACCGATCCTCGGGACTGAACAGCACCTTGTCGCCGACCTCGCACGAGCGCACGTTCTGACC
>JBGTEH010000222.1:0-7955 GCA_041747915.1 Ilumatobacteraceae bacterium | reverse complement strand
GGACGCCGACCTCGGCATCTCGATGGGGTCGGGGAGCGACGCCACCAAGGCGGTCGCCGACCTGGTGCTGACCGACAACGCGTTCGCCAGCCTGCCGGCGGTGGTCGCCGAGGGTCGCAAGGTGATCAACAACGTCGAGCGCGTGTCGAACCTGTTCCTCACCAAGTCGGCCTATGCCGTGTTTCTCACGGTCGCCGTTGGCCTACTCGACTCGCCCTTTCCGTTCCTGCCGCGTCAACTCACGCTGATCGGAACGTTCAGCATCGGCGTTCCGGGGTTCGTTCTGGCCCTCGCACCCGAGGTCGATCTGGTCAAGCCCGGGTTCCTGCGTCGAGTGCTGCGGTTCTCGGTGCCGGCGGGTCTCGCGGCAGGCTCGGCCACCCTTGTGGCGTACCAGGCATCGCTGGAGATCACGGGTCTGGACATCGCCGACGCCCGCACGCTGGCGACCGTGACTCTGTTGTCGATCGGGCTCGTGGTGCTGGTGGTGGCGAGCCGCCCGCTGCGACGGTGGAAGGTCGCGCTCGCTGCGTGCATGGGATTGGGCTATGCGGTGGTCTTCGCTGTGCCGGCACTGCGCAACTTCTTCGAACTCGAAGTCTTCTGGAGTGAAGCGTGGTGGTACGCAGCGATCGCAGTCATGGTCGCCGCAGTGGTGATCGTGGCGATTCCTCACGTCGGCACGTGGCGACGCGGCCGATAGCCGTCCGCGTCGTCGTCAACCAGTCGGTATTCCGCCGATGTCGGCCACCGTCGCTGCGACCCGCGCGTCGAGGCGCTGTCGTTCCACGTCGTCGAGTTCCAGAATTCCCGACAGGTAGTCGGCGAAGAGCGCCCACCCGAGTCCGAGAGCCGACGCAATTGCAAGCCGTTCGTTCATCTCGGCGTCGGTCAAATCGGGGCGGTCCTCGGTGAGTGCCGCCTTCCACGACGGGAGAATTGGATGCGACGTGAAGGGGTCCGCCGGTGCTTCGAGGATCACTCGGGCAATCGCCCGTGCGAGTTCCCCGCCGTGACGTTCGGCGAGGTCGGGCGGCGGGAAGCCGCGATCGTCGCGTTGGGCCGCTGCACGTTCGTTGATGTGGTCGAAGGCCGCATCGAGGAGGCCGTTCTTGCTCCCGAAGTAGGTGTGGACCAGACCATGGTTGACATCGGCGCGAAGCGCGATCTCACGCACGGAGATGGCGAGACCCTTCTCCACGATGAGTTCGACCGTGGCGTCGACGAGGGCCTGCATGACAGCGTCGCGTCCGGCCGGCCGAGCATGCGTCATGAGGTGCGCCGTAGTCGCGTTCGAACCTGAGAGCGGCGCTCGGTTCAGTGGTTCAGCCGGACGGGAACATTGCGTGGTCCGCGAATCTGGCCGTTCGCCCACGTCGTCGGGATGCCATCGTCGAGTGAATAGTTCGGGAAAGCCCGGAGCCACTCCTGGAGTGCAACGACCAGCTCGAGCCGGGCGAGATTGGAGCCGACACAGCGGTGGATGCCGAGGCCGAATGCGACGTGGCGGTTCTGGGCGCGATCGATGTCGAACACGTCGGGGTTCTCGAAGGCCGCCGGGTCGTGGTTGGCCGCAGGGAACGTGAGCAGCATCTGATCGCCGGGATGCACGGGGCACCCACCGACCTCGGTCTCGCCGATCACCTTGCGCGCCATCGTGACCGGGGCGTAGTAGCGCAGGACTTCCTCGGTGGCGGTGTTCCAGAGGAGGTCGTCGTTCTCGGCGGCGACGAGTCGAGCAACCTCGTCGGGGTGCTGCGCGAAATGCCACAGGCCCGAACCAATTGCGCTCCATGTGGTGTCGATGCCAGCGACGATCAGCAATCGGACGTAGCCCAGTTTGAGATCCCAACTCACGGGCTCGCCATCGATCTCGGCATTGGCGATGAAGGTCAGCATGTCGTCTTTCGGTTCTTCGACGCGCTGGCGGAACAGTTCCTCGATGTAGCTCGACATCTCCATCGTGACCTCGAGGCGCACGGCGTTGTCTCTCGGGCCGAGTTGGAAGTTCCGGTAGATCCAATCTCGGAACATGTCAGCGTCTTCTTCGGGGATGCCCGTGAGCTTGCAGATTCCGTGGACGGGGACGTGTTGGGCGTATTGCTCTGCCGCATCCGCCGTCTCCATCCCGTCGAGATTTGCGATCAACGTCCGGCAGAACGAACGGAGGTCGGCTTCGAGTGGTGCCACGTTCTTCGGGCTGAACGACGGGAGCAGCAGTCGGCGATGGCCGTGATGGTCGGGCGGGTCCGAGGTGATCGGTGGCGCAGGCGATCGGGGGGCGTCCGGTCGGCCGACGTTGACCCAGATCGACGAGAAGTTCTCGGTGTCGTTGGCGACGGCGGCAACCGCTTCCATGGTGACCGGCATGAATGCCCGTCCATATCGCTCGGTTGTGGCGACCGGACATTCGGCGCGCACCGAATTCCAGATGTCGATCGCGTTGGGTCCCCACTGGTCGTCCAACCAGTCCCAGTCGGTCAGCCAGTTCTCCACCGGCGGCATCTCCACGTCATCGGCCCCATACGCCACGACTGTCCCCCTTTCGCGTTCGCTCATGATTGTGAGCGGCCCTCGATGCTCGGAACTTAGTCGTTCGACTGGGACGAAGCAAGGAGGACCAGCTCTTCTGCACGGCTTTTGGCGTGTGACGCGATTGACGCTCAGAGTGGCAAATGAAGACCAATCTGGAGTAGTGCTGCGGTGTGATGCCACGTACGGTGGTTTTCGGCCCTCGGACATTCCCCGAGACCATCACGCGGAAAGAGGAAGACCATGACGCGATTGTTGATCGGTGGACTGTTGGAAGCCTGCACGGTTTGGGCGGATTGTCACTCAGGATGAGACGACCACGACGCTCAAGCAGGATGAGACGACCACGACGACTCTGCCAGCTCAGCAGTCGCAGAGTCCGGTTCGGCCGAGCGCTGCTCCAGCTCTTGGTGTCGCAACCGCGGGTCCCGTTCCCGCAGTGGCGCCAGCAGCCACTCCCACACAGGCATTGCCGTCGACCGGTAGCTCCTCGTTGGCGACATTCCTGATCGGTCTGACTGCCCTGTCGTCGAGAGCGATGAGGTTCCGGCGCGGTGGGCGGCCCGGAATCTCATCGCTCTTGCGCGTTCCGCTGACGCGATGAGGTTGTGGTGCGGTGGGCGGGCCGGAATCTCATCGCCTTCGTCTGTGCGGCGCGGCGGGGGCCGGTGAGCTTGAATGGCGGCGTGCATGACGTGAAGCGTCCCTACTCGGCGTCCGACCGCCGGATCCCCCGCATCATCATTCAGCCGGCGCGCCGGTTCATGGCGGTCGAGACCGCCGGCGGCGTGGTCATGCTGGTCGCCGCGGTGGTGGCGCTGATCTGGGCGAACTCGCCGTGGTCGGCCTCGTACCGAGAGTTGTTCGAGACCGTGATCGCGTTCCGAGTGGGCGACGTGATCGACATCGACCTCACGCTCCACGAGTGGATCAACACCGGCTTGATGTCGCTGTTCTTCCTCGTGGTGGGACTGGAGATCAAGCGCCAGCTGGTCCACGGTGAGCTGCGTGATCGTCGCGCGGCGGCGTTGCCGGCACTCGCAGCGCTCGGCGGAATGTTGGTGCCCGCGCTGGTGTACATCGCGTTCAACCTCGGCGGTGCCGTCGATGGCTTCGGCGTGCCGGTGGCGACCGACATCGCTTTCGCCGTGGGCGTGGTGACGCTGGTGGGCAGCCGCGTGCCGCTCGGTGTGCGCATCTTCATCCTGACGCTGGCCGTCGTCGACGACATCGGCGGCATCATCGTGATCGCCATCTTCTACGCCGACGGGGTGGGATTCTCCTGGTTGGCCTTGGCACTGGCAACCGTGGGAGGGGTGCTGGTGGCGCGACGGCTGGAGATCCGATCGCTCATTCCGTACATGGCGCTCGGCGTGATCTGCTGGTACGCGCTCCTCGAGGCGGGTGTCGAGGCGGCGATCGTCGGGGTGCTGTTCGGGCTCCTGACACCCGCCGAACCGTTCCACGACCCGAGCCGTCTCGGTGAGGGCGTCGAGGAGTTCGTCGAGCAATTCGAGGCCAACGATCATCGGGTGCCGCATCACGTGGCCGCCTACGTGCGCGAGAGTGCATCACCGCTCGACCGCATCGAGCACAGCCTCACCGAATGGGTGGCGTTCGTGATCGTGCCGATCTTCGCACTCGCGAACGCTGGTGTGAGTCTGTCGATCGATGGTCTCGACGTGAACGTGTTCGCCGGAGTCTTCTTCGGGCTCGTCCTCGGCAAACTCGTCGGCGTGGTCGCATTCACCTGGTTGGCGGTCCGCCTCGGTGTCGGGCGTCTGCCCGAACGCACGACGTGGGCTCACGTCGTTGGAATCGGCGCTTCCGCGGGAATCGGCTTCACCGTTGCGCTCTTCGTGGCGAGTCTTTCGTTCGACGAGCCCGACCTGCTGCGATCGGCAAAGATCGGAATTCTCGCCGCCAGCACCGTGGCAGGCTTTCTCGGCTTCGGGCTCCTGCGTCGAGCGGCCAGCGAGAGCGCGGCGGAAGTTGTCGGGCAGATCGAAACAGGTCGTCGGACCTGACACCGTGATTGAGTGGCCCGCTCGCAGGTCATACTCCCGGAGTGGTAGCACCCGAATCCTCGGCCGATCGACCTGGCGACGGTGAGACCGGGCGGCACGACGATCGCCGATGGGCGGCCCTGGGTGGTGTGATCGCGGCCGTGGTGGGGTTCGGAACACTCGCACTGGTTGGAACCGCGAGTTCCATCGAGGCGCGTCGACTCCTCGACTCGATCCTGGAGACAGTCCGGTTTGCCGCCTCCACGTACGTCGCCGGCGGCGCAACGGTACTGGCGCTCATGCTCACGCTCATCACGTTCAGCATCACTCACGACCTCGAGTTCCGTGTCAGCCACTACGAACGGATTCGCGACATCGCCGCCCTCACGACGGTCATGATCGTCGGCTCGGTCGTCTTGCTGATGTTCCTGTCGTTCCCGCTCGGCCAGGCCGACGTGACCCGCAGCTACTACATCTGGGTGTACTACGCGATCCTGCTCGCCAGCGCGATCACCGGCGGGCTGTTCATCGCAGTGGTGCTGATGTTGTTCTATGCGGTGCGCGGTCTGATCGGCGTCGGCATCGACGAGGAGACGAGTCCGCTCACGGTGTCGGGCGAGGCGGACTGAGGCCGCACTGGAAAGGTGGACGCCGGCGACTCATCGTCCTCCAAAGCACGGCACCGCACGGTGTCGCAGAGGGTGCTCACGACGCGCCGGTCGCCGATCGTCGTGCACGCCGAGTGCGATCAACCGCAGGCCCGTATCCTCCAAGTAGCCAGACCGTCTTCGTGTCGTTTCCCCTCCGAGAGAGCACCCTATGGTTCGACCGTCCTTCTCCATCCCCATACTGGCGGCCTCGAGGTCGGTCGATGTCTGACGTGCTTCCTCAGCTCGGGCTGGTTTTCGTGCTGGTCGTGATCAATGCCGCGTTCGCCGGCACCGAACTGGCGTTGGTGTCGTTGCGTGAAGGGCAACTTCAACGTCTGGAAGCGAAGTCGTCGACGGGGGCCGTGTTGGCCGGGCTTGCTCGCGAACCGAACCGGTTCCTCGCAACAATCCAGATCGGCATCACCTTGGCGGGCTTCTTGGCGTCTGCCGCTGCGGCGGTGTCGCTCTCGGAGCCGCTCGAGGAGCCATTGAGTTTCCTTGGGGGTGCCGCAGTACCGGTGTCGATCATTGTCGTCACACTTTTGCTGTCGTACGTGACGTTGGTGTTCGGTGAACTCGCGCCGAAGCGGATCGCCATGCAGAAGGCCGAGCGTTGGGGGATGGTGATGGCGAGGCCGCTCGCCTTTCTCAACAAGGTGACCCGACCGATCGTTTGGCTCCTGTCGCTGTCGACCAACCTTGCCGTGCGCATCTTGGGCGGCGACCCCAACCGGCAGCGCGAGGAGGTCACAGAAGAGGAACTGCGCGAGATGGTCGCCGCACATGAGACATTCACTCCCCAACAACGGGTGATCATCGACGGCGCCTTCGAGATCGCCGATCGGACGCTCGACGAGGTGCTCGTGCCTCGCGGCCAGGTGTTCGTGCTGGACACCGAGCTGACCGCCGATCGCGCCCTCGAGCTGCTCAACGAATCCGGCCACACACGAGCGCCCGTCGCCGACGGACGCAACCTCGATCACGTCATCGGACTCGTCCACCTACGCCAGCTCCTTGGTGGAGGCGAGTCGCCGATCTCGACGCTCGCCGTCGAGACGCCGATCTTTCCTCAAGCGGCACGCGTGCTCACCGTCATGCGCGAACTCCAGATCCAGCGCGCCCAGATGGCCGTGGTGGTGAACGAGCACGGCGGGGTCGCCGGCATCGTGACGATGGAGGACCTCATCGAGGAACTTGTCGGCGAGATCTACGACGAAACGGACCCCGACCTTGCGACCGTTCGCCACGACCCTGACGGCACCACGATCGTGCCGGGAAGTTTCCCGATCCACGACCTCGACGACATCGGTGTCGAGTTGCCCGACGGCGACTACGCAACGGTCGCCGGCTTGGTCCTGGAGCGCGTCGGTCGAATCCCCTCTGTCGGCGACCAGGTCATCGTCGACGACTGGAGGATCGAGGTGCGGTCGATGGAACGCCACAGCATCACCGAAGTCACACTCACCCCCGCCGTCCCCGCACCCCACCCTTCAACGCTCTCTTCGGAACCAACAACTCAGGAGTTGTCATGAATTTGTCCCCATCCGCGATCATTGTCGCCGCTGAAAGCGCGGCAGACGAGAACTTCGCCTCCTTCGACGTCCCGGCGTGGGCGTGGATCGCGCTCGTCTCGGCCATCACGATCATGCTCGTGGCCGACCTGCTGCTCGTTCACCGCACGGCACACGTCATCACGATCAAGGAAGCAGCGATCGAGTCGGCCGTCTGGATCTCGATCGGCCTGCTCTTCGGGCTCGTGATCCTGGCGTGGCAGGGCGGCCAAGCGGGCGGCGAGTACTACGCCGGCTTCCTGATCGAAAAAAGCCTGTCGATCGACAACGTCTTCGTCTGGGCGGTGATCTTCTCGTTCTTCGCCGTGCCGCGCGAGTACCAGTTCCGCGTGCTGTTCTGGGGCATCTTCGGTGCCCTCGTCATGCGCGCCATCTTCATCTTCGCAGGCGTCGCACTGATCGAGAACTTCGAATGGGTGCTGTACATCTTCGGCGCGTTCCTGCTGTACACGGCCGTCAAGATCGCTCGCCACGACGAGAACAAGCAGGTCGACTACAACAACAACATCGCCATGCGGCTCGTCCGCAAGATCGTGCCGACGACCGACGAGTACGACGGCCAAAAGCTGTTCACCCGCGTCAACGCCAAGCGCGTCGCCACCCCGCTGTTCGCCGTGCTGGTGCTCATCGAGGCGACCGACGTGGTATTCGCAGTCGACTCCGTCCCAGCGGTGCTCGCGGTCAGTCGTGAGCCGTTCATCGTGTTCGCTGCGAACGCGTTCGCCATCCTCGGACTCCGCGCTCTGTACTTCCTGCTCGGTGGCATGCAGGGCAAGTTCCGCTACCTCAACATCGGACTCGGCGTCATTCTCGGCTTCGTCGGCATCAAGATGCTCTTGATCGGCGATCCCTTCGAGATTCACCTCCCCACCTACGTCTCACTCGGCTTCATCGCCGTCGTGCTCGCCGTGTCCATTTTCTGGTCGATTCGCGCCGACCGCCGCGAGCGCGAAGACGGAGTGATGCCGCCCCACGGATTGCCCGTGTCCGACGCGGCCACAATCGACGAGCCCGGTGGCGTCGACCCTGAGCGCCCGACGAACGACTCCACACGGCTCGAGGACGATCACGTCTAAGGGTATGGGCGGGCAGTCCCACGCCCCGGCAGGCGCCACGGGCCAATAGCCATCAAGCAGGGCCTTTGCCCGAGAGCGGATGACGGGAATCGAACCCGCGTATTCAGCTTGGGAAGCTTC
>JBGTEH010000221.1:0-1618 GCA_041747915.1 Ilumatobacteraceae bacterium | reverse complement strand
ACCTGGTTGAGTTCGGCGGCGAACCCGTCGACGGTGGGCACGTCGGTGCCGAAGTCCGTGATCACGTCGACGTGGGCGAGCTTCGACGCCAGCATGGCGAGCGTGCTCTCGATCCCCGAGCTCACATCGACCGCCGCAACGGCGGCGCGGTCCAATTGCGAGTAGTTCTTCACGTCTTCGACCAGATGCGAGATTCGCGAGGTCGCTTCCGCGAGCTCCGCCAGCAACGCCCGACATCCGACCGTCGACGAGATCCATCTCAGCGCAGGATCGAGGGCATCGACATCGATGGCGGAAGCGAGTTCATCGAGCCACTCACGGTCTCCACCCGCCGCCGCCAGAACCGGTGCCATCTGCCAGGCCAACTCGATGCCTCGATCGTCGATCCACTCGCCGACGGATTCCTCGCGGTCGGCGCGCGCCATCGCTCCGTCGTCCGTCACCGTCCGACTCTCGAGCTCTTGGCGTAGCCGTTCGACCTCGAGAAACCCCGACGGCTCGAGGTGCTGCTCAGCGAGCCCGATCAACCCGGCGATCATGTACCCGCTGGTCTTCTGCAGCGCGGCGACGGCACGCATCGAGGCCGAGGCGGGATTGTTGATCTCGTGCGCGAGTCCGGCGGCGAGCGTTCCGAGGGCGACGAGAGACTCGCGTTGGCGCGCCGTGGCGTCGATGCTGCGGATGGTCTGGTAGACGCCGGTGATCATGTGCTTGGCGAACGGCGACCATTCACCCACGAGACGTCCGAGCTCGGTCGACGGAAGTGCGAACACCCGGCCGTTCGTCATCGCGACACCCGTTGCTCTCGTCACGGCGTGTTCGTCAGGCGAGCCCCACGCCGACAGCCCTCCGGCCCAACGACCGGGTTCGTCCATCATCGCAACCGTGACCCTCTGGTCTCCGATGCGGCGACTCAGCTCGATCGTGCCCTCGAGCAGAATCCACAGAACGTCGGCGGGTCGCCCCTCCTCGAACAGCACCTCGCCGGCCGCGACCGGGCGTTCCTCACCGGCCCCGATCAGGTCGGCGAGTTGTGCGTCGGTCAGCGAACTGGTGAGGAACGCTCCGCGAAGATCGTCGGCGACACTCACACCGTCTCCAGGTACAGGTGCACGTTGCTGACCGAACTCGACCCCTCGCCGACAGCCGAGGCGACACGCTTCATCGAGCTGCGGCGCACATCTCCGGCTGCGAACACGCCCGGCACGCTCGTCTCGAGCAGGAACGGTTGACGTTCGAGCGGCCAGCGCCCGCCGTCGCCATCGTTCGTGGCCAGGTCGGGGCCGGTGAGGATGAAACCGTGGGCGTCGCGAGCTACTTGGTCGCCGAGCCAATCGGTCCTCGGGAGCGCACCGATGAACACGAACAGCCAGTTGGCGGTGACCTCCTCATCCACGCCGGATGCGCGATCGGTGATCGTCAACGTCTCGAGGTGCTCCGAACCGGTACCGCGCGTGACCTCGGTGCCGAGGCGCACCTCGATGTTCTCGGCCGTCTCGATACGTTCCACGAGGTACTGCGACATGCCCGCGGCGAGCGAATCACCACGCACGAGCAGCACCACACGCTTGGCGAACTGAGCGAGGTGGAGCGCGGCTTGACCGGCGGAGTTGGCGGC
>JBGTEH010000220.1:0-3570 GCA_041747915.1 Ilumatobacteraceae bacterium | reverse complement strand
GTCGCCGGCACCGCTCCGGCGTGGCTGAGTGCCGCCAACGAGATCGCAGTTGACGCGTTCTTGTCGGGCACCTTGCGATGGAATGAGATCCCTGACGTGTGTGTTGACGTACTGGCGATGCATGATGGTGCAACCCCCCACGCCGTCGATGACGTGATCGAGGCCGACGCAGAGGCTCGGCGGATCGCTCGTCGGCTTCTTTCGAAACGGTGACATCGATGACCGACCAACTCACTCCAACCGATCACCCCGCCGAGCGGGAGCCGGCGTTCGCCCCACCGAGCCGCTCCGACCGTGTGAAGAGCGAGATCATGGCCGGCGGGTCGGTCACCGAAATGAACGACGACGAACTGGCCAACGGCTGGACCGGCTACCTCGCGATGGGGGCGATCCTGGGCCTGTTCGTGTGGCTGGCGTTCGTCAACATCTGGATCTTCGTGTTCGTGGTCGGCGTCGTGATCTCGATCTTCCTGCACGAACTCGGGCACTTCGCCACGGCGACGTGGACGGGGATGAAGTCCACCCAGTTCTTCCTGTTCTTCGGCCCGCGGCTGTGGAGCTTCCGGCGTGGCGAGACCGAGTACGGCGTCCGGGCCATCCCGCTCGGTGCGTTCGTGCGGATCGTCGGCATGAACCGGATGGACGAGGTCGATCCCGCCGACGAGTCGCGCACGTACCGCCAGGCGACGTTCCCGCGGCGACTGCTCGTGATCAGCGCCGGCTCGATGATGCACATCATGATCGCGATCGTGCTGCTGTTCGTCGTGTATTCAACGCAGGGCGAGATCACGTCGCAGAGCGAGCCGGTCGTGGTGGTGGGCGCGGCCAGCCCCGGTCTGCCGGCGTCGGAAGCGGGGATCACCGCCGACGACCAGATCGTGTCGGTCGGAGGTACGTCCATCACGTCGTCGATCGAACTCGGCGAGGTCGTGCGCGGCTTCGAGCCCGGAAACATCGTCGATGTGGTCGTGCTGCGGAACGGGGTCGAGCAGACGGTGGTCGTCGGATTGGGCGCGAACACGTCGGTCGGTGCGGATGACCCGCTGTTCGGCACGGCGCTGCTCGGCGTGCGCAGCTACAGCCCGGCGTTGTACCAGGATCACGGCATCGTCGGCTCGGCGTACAACGCCGTCACCGACATCGTGCCCGTGACCTGGGAATCACTTCAGGGGATCGTCAAGGTCGTCAACCCGGTCAACATGGTCGGGCACCTCGCCGGCACGAACGACGACCTCTCGAGCCGCCCGACCACGTTGTACGGCGTGGCCACGGTGTCCGACGACGTGGGCGAGTCCGGCGGTTTCGTCGGCGTGCTCTATCTGCTCGCCGTGCTCAACATCTTCGTCGGTGTGTTCAACATGCTGCCGCTGCTGCCGCTCGACGGCGGCCACGCGGCGATCGCGTGCTACGAGCGGTTCCGCGAATGGCGCAGCGGAACCAAGCAGCGATACTTCGCCGACGTCGAGCGGTTGATGCCCTTCGCGATGGGTGTCATCGCGGTGCTGGCGATGTTGATGTTCAGCGGGCTCTATCTCGACATCACGCAGCCGATCGGCTGACCGGGCCACTCGTGGACGTCTCCAGCGCGCTGGTTGCCCGCAAGACCACCCGACAGATCTCGGTCGGCGACGTGAAGGTGGGTGGCGACGCCCCGATCACGGTGCAGTCGATGACGATCACAAAGACCGCCGACGTCGAGGGCACCCTCCAGCAGATCTACGCCCTCGCCGCTGCCGGCGCCGACATCGTTCGTTGCACGTGCAACGAAACCGAGGCAGCCGAGGGATTGGCGCAGATCGTGCCGCGATCGCCGGTGCCGATCATCGCCGACATCCACCACCAGTACAAGATGGCGATGGCCGCCATGGAAGCTGGTGTTCAGGGCCTTCGGCTCAACCCGGGCAACATCCGCCGCCCCGAGCACATCAAGACCGTGGCGGCCGAGGCCCGTGATCGCGGTCTTCCGATCCGCATCGGGGTCAACGCTGGATCCCTCGATCCCGCGCTTTACGAGAAGTACGGCAGCGCCACGCCCGAGGCGATGGTCGAGTCGGCGCAGCGGGAGATCGCCTACTTCGACGAGGTCGGCTTCGAGATGATCAAGATCTCGGTGAAGGCGTCCAGCGTGCCGCTGATGATCGAGGCGTACCGGCAACTGTCGGAGGTGACCGACCATCCGTTGCACCTCGGCGTGACCGAAGCCGGCCCTCCTCCGGCGGGTCTGATCAAGGCGACGGCCGGGATTGCCACCCTCCTGATGGAGGGCATCGGCGACACGATCCGCTACTCGCTCACCGCCGATCCGGTCGAGGAAGCCCGAGCGGGTCGTCAACTTCTCGAAGCCCTCGGCCTGCGCGAGCGCAAGAACGTCGACCTGATCGCGTGTCCCTCGTGTGGCCGGGCCGAGGTCGACGTGATCGACGTCGCCAACCGCGCGATGGAAGCGTTCGCCGATCGCGAGATCCCGTTGCAGATCGCTGTGATGGGTTGCGTCGTCAACGGTCCGGGTGAGGCACGTGACGCCGATCTGGGCATCGCCGCCGGCAACAAGCGCGGGCACCTGTTCGTGAAGGGTCAGAACGTGGCCGTGGTGCCGGAATCCGAGATGGTCGAACAGCTCGTCGAGTGGGCCGAGTTCATCAACGAGCACGGCGTCGAGGCGGCACTCGCCCGCGTCGATCTGGTGAAGGCGGCGCGGGAGGCCGAGAAGGACCGCGCCAAGCTGATGAGCGACCAAGGCGACGACGCCAACCACGTCTCCGAGAAGATCGTCGAGATCCGCAAAACCACCCGCTGACCGCGCAATGCGTGAACAGATGGTGCGGTCACCGCCCCATTTGTTCACGCATTGGCGGAAGGGGCGGTCGAGGTGGGAGTGGTGACGACGACGAAGGTGGGGGCGGTGGGTGTGAGGCTGGCGCCAGGTGCGAGATAGAGCGTCCGGCCGTCGAGTCCGACGGTCAGTTCGTGGCCGGTCGAGATGTGGGTCTTGCCGGGCGCGATTCGCACGAGCGTGCACCCCGCTTCCGGGAGCGGATAGCGGCCAGTTCGCTCGGCCATGATCGGTTGGGCGAGGGGCGTCGGATCGATGATCCGCAGGAGTTCGTCGACGTCGACCGGTTTCGTGGTGAGACCGCTCCGCACGACGTTGTCGCTGGCGCCCATCAGCTCGATTCCGGCACCGCTGAGGTAGGCGTGAAGGTTGCCCGCCGTGAGGTGGAGGGCCTGGCCGGGTTGCAACGTCACCCGGTTGAGCAACAGCGTCACGATGGCGCTGGCATCGCCGGGATAGCGCGCTGCGAGCGAAACGACGAGCCGCGCCTCCTCGCGACCGCTGCGTTCGCACGCCACGATCGTCGGGGTGGGATCGAATCGTCCTCGGTAGATGGCGTCGATCGTGGCGGCGACGCCGTCGGTCCGCAGCGCGTGTGCGAGCCCGTCGGCGCCGATCGACCCGAGCAGGGTGAGCGTTGCGCCGACGGGCCGGACGCCGCACAGCGCATCGAATCGAGTGAGCGCGCACAGCAGTTCGGGCTTCGCTCGATCGTCGGGATACACGCCGCGTGCGAA
>JBGTEH010000219.1:0-3223 GCA_041747915.1 Ilumatobacteraceae bacterium | reverse complement strand
CGGCGGACGTCCCAGCCCGGGCACGTCGGTACCTGGGTATCGAGCCCAGCGGTGCGCGCCGCGTCGGCGCCGCGCGCGACTGCGTCGTCGAGTCCGGCGATGTGCTCGGCGACGGTCAACTCCGTGGGCACGGGTCCAGTGTTGCAGCCGCTCGACCCGGCGCAGAATGTCAGAGTCTTGGAGGAGCGGTCAGCTCGCCGAGCGGCTCGACACGCAGATCGGGTTGGTGCACTCGAGCGACTTGCAGGGTCGTCGAGCCCGGTGCCGTCGGGCGCGTTCCTGTGCGAATGCGTCGATGCACGCCTGGTTCGGGCAGTTCTCGGACCCGCATGGCAATCCGGCGCGATGTCGCTCTGCCTGCCGGCGGCGTGACTCGTCGGGATCAGCTGTCGGCTCGGCGGGGCGCGGCACCTCTGCGGGCAGGGTCTCGCCGGCGGCGTGTCGCCACGACGCGCAGACCGGGACCGCACAGGTGCTCTTTCCGCAGGGCTCGCCCTTGGCGTGCAACTGCGCTCGAGCGTCGGCCCGTCGTTGGGCCTTCTTCAGACGTCGACTCTCGCGGAGCGGCGCGCAGAGCTCGCAGCCGCGCACCTTGCAGATCCGGCCTCGTGAGTGTGCGAGCGCCTGTTGTTGCTTCGGCGTGGCCGGCGGCTCGCCGGCAACCACCTTCGTAGAACGCTTCGACGTCTCACTCTGTGGTGCTCGCGGAACTGGGTGATCAGCCATCGTGCGAACGAGTATCGCTGCCGTCGGGCTCAGACCCACGGCCGGGCGTCGTCGGCCAGGTGGCGGCTCGGATCGCCTGCCATGCGCCGGTGGCGCCGAGCGCCCAGACCACCAGGAGAGGTTGGAACAACAACCGGACGAACCGCTTCGCGTCGGTGTCGAGTCCGAAGGCGTCGACACCCTCGGTCCATTGGGCGACGTTGCCCGGGAAGATGACCACGAAGAAGGCGGCCACGATCGTGCCGACGACGACGCGGTGGCGCGGCAGCGCGATCAGCGCGGCGCCGAGAGCGAGTTCGACGATGCCGGACAGGATCACGACGAGGTCCTCGTCGACCGGGAACCAACCGGGCACCTGAGCCTGGAACTCGGAGCGTTGCGTGGTGAGGTGAGCGATCCCGGCAAAGATCAGGGCGCCACCGAGCAGCCAGCGCAGCACCGAACGGACGCTGATGCCGTGGGTTCGTCGGGGCGTGTCGGACACGATTCGATCGTACGGCGATCATGACGCGGCGGGTTCGCCGTGCCGGGCCAGGATCGGACCAATGTGGTCACATGGACACGATAGTGTGGTCACATGGATGTGGGGATCAGGGAACTCAAGGCGAAGCTGTCGGAACACGTGCAACGAGTGGCCGATGGCGAGACGATCGTCGTCACCGATCGCGGCCGGCCCGTGGCACGGCTCGTTCCGTACGACTCGTCGTCGGTCGAGCGCGGCATCGCCGAAGGTTGGATCGAACCGGCACGTCGAACGCGTCTCGGGCCGACCGAACGTCACCGTTCGAACACGTCGGTGCTCGAAACGCTCGAGGCCGACCGGTCGTGAGCCTGTACGTCGATTCGAGCGCGCTGCTCAAGCGGTACGTCGACGAGCACGACTCCGCGGTCGCAGTCGAATTGATGGCGACAGACCCCGTGCTCGTGACCACGCGGATCACCGAAGTCGAGGTCCGTCGCAACCTTGCGCGGTTGCTCGACGGCGACTCGTGGGCCGACAGCCGCCGCCAGCTCGCCATCGATCTCGACGCCTTTGCGCTCGTCGCCCTGGATGCAACCACGTGCAACGAAGCGGCGGCCATCGCAGAGCGCACGGGCTGTCGGTCGCTGGACGCTCTCCACCTCGGGGCGGCCGTTCGTGCGGGGGTATCGACGACGCTGCTCACGTTCGACGTCCGCCAGGCCCAGGCCGCCCGCTCGATCGGACTCGCGGTCATCGGCGTCTGACGGTTGACACGTGCGAACTGTGGGCTACGCGCGTCAAGGCCCCTACTTGAGGAGTGGATCGCGTGGCAGACCGAGGATGCGTTCGCCGATCTGGTTCCGCTTGATCTCCGACGTGCCGCCGGCGATCGACATGCCGCGGTGCATGAGCACGAGCATGTTGCTCAACCCGCCCGGGCCGTCCATGAACAGCGAGTCGGGTCCGTTCAATTCGGTCATGATCGCCGCCGCCTCGTGCCCGATCTCCGACAGCACGAGTTTGGTCATCGCGCCTTCCGGGCCGGGTTCGCCGCCGGCGACCGCCCGATTCGCGCTGCGCAGGTTGAGCAGCCCCATCGCCTGGTGTTCGGCGATGTAGCGGCCCACACGTGCCGCGCCGCCGTCGAGGCGTTCGGGGTGGGCGTCGAACGGGGCGATCAGCGCAGCGCCCGGCATCGACAGGCCACCGCTTCCCCCTCCGATGCTGACGCTCTCGTTGCCCAGCGTCGCCCGGGCCACTGTCCAGCCGCCGTCGACCGGGCCGACCACGTCGTCGTCCGGCACGAGCACGTCGTTGAAGAAGACCTCGTTGAACTCGGAGTTGCCAGAGGTCATCTTCAGCGGGCGCACCTCAACGCCGTCGGCGTGCATGTCGATCGCCATCATCGTGATGCCGTCGTGCTTGGGCACGTCGGGATTCGTGCGCACGGTGGCGAACCCCATCCCGGCGACGTGGGCACCGCTGGTCCACACCTTCTGGCCGTTGACGAGCCAGCCGCCGTCGACACGGGTGGCCTTGGTCTTGACGCCCGCCGCGTCGGAGCCGGCGTCGGGCTCGCTGAAGAGCTGACACCAGATCACGTCCTGGTCGAGGGCCGGATTCACCCAGCGGTCGATCTGATCCTGCGTGGCGTACTGGATGATCGTGAGGATGTTCCACGCCGTGATCCCATAGCCCGGGCGGGAGATGCCGGCGTCGGCGAACTCCTGCTCGACCACGAGCTGCTCGACCGCGCCCGCCGCCCGGCCGTAGGGCTTCGGCCAGTGCGGCATCACGTAGCCGGTCTCGATGAGGCGGGTGCGCTGCTGGTCGGCCGGCAGGTCCTTGATGCTCTGCGCGAACGTGCGGACCTCCTCGCGGATGGCCTCGGCCTCGGGCGGCAACTCGACGGCCTTCTCGCGGGCGACCCCCCGGCGGGTCAGGTCGGTGAGGTCTTCGGCGGCGCCGGTGGAGTCGAGGTAGTGGAGCAGCGTCGTGGCGCGGCGCATGTAGAGGTGGGCGTCGTGCTCCCAC
>JBGTEH010000218.1:0-2539 GCA_041747915.1 Ilumatobacteraceae bacterium | reverse complement strand
CATCAGCCGTGCCAAGTTGACGCACACCGGGCGCGATTCAGTCGTAGGCCGTCGCTTCGAGGGTGCCGGCGAGCGTCCGGAATCGACGGATCAGAGCGAGCGTTGCGTGGGTGCCGACGAGCGCCGGCCACAAGACCGTTTCGTCGCGCGCCGTCATCTTGAACATCGTGGTCCCAGAGCCTGTACCGGTTCGAGCCTCACGATTCTGCGCCCCGATCACTGCCCACGGGCGACCGTGAGCAAAGCCCGAGGAGAGCTTCCAAGCGAAGGCGGCGCCTTCAACCGAGCCAACGTGTTCGTCGACCCACTCAACCACCTCAGTCATGTAGTAGCCCTTGCGTATCCGATTGGCGTGCGGCACCCCGTATGTGAGCTGCGACAGAATCTCGTCGCGACGAGCCTCATCGGGTTTCGCCTTGTGCTGATCCCTGGCGTTCTGACACCACCATCGGATGCATCGCTCGTCGCGAACGGCTTTGTCGGAAGGCGTCAACATCCACAACCCTGTCGCAGCCGCCTCGATCGTCCCGCGTGCAAGCGTCGAGGTGGCAAACAGGTGATGTACCCCTGCATCGACCACGAGCATCTTGACGGCATGGAGGTGATCGATTGCAGTCGTCGCACACCATGTCGCTGCGTGCGACGTGGGATAGCCGCCACGGTCGGAGTCGTCATCTTCAAGCGTGCTGCCCTCCGCAACATCGAACATGCCCGGCTCGGCGCTCTCCGCTTGTAGCCGATCGATCAACGGGGCCATCTCGGCCCACTTCGCTGCGATGTCTTCGGGTGGAATCAGCACGACATCGACGGTACCGACCGTTCGTGCTGGCCCGCAGCAACGCAACGATGGTCGATTCGTAGCGCATATCAACGGTCTCGCGGAGACGTCGGCGCTGCTCGTGATCGGCACGTCGGTGCTCGGTGCCGGGCTCCATAAGGCGGTGAGGTGGTTGGGTTTCGAGGCACGATTTCTCCGTGGCTCGGGGTCTACGCGGTGCTCGGTCGATGGCGTGAGTTGTAGTAAGAACTGTCGTATCTGGGGCAAGGCAAATGCCCGGCCGGGATGGGACGGAGGTGTTGAGTGGGCGAGTCGATCGACCAGTCGGTGTTCTGGGATGAGCGCGCTGAGGCTTGGGCGCAGCACGCCGACGGAATGGAGGACTTCGCCGGACAGTTCGGTCGCCCGGCGATTGATCTTCTGAATCCTTCACCGGGCCAGCATCTCGCTGACGTCGGATGCGGGCCTGGCATCACCACGATCGAGCTCGGAACCCGTGTCGGATCCGACGGTTCGGCCACCGGCGTGGACGTGTCGGAACGAATGGTGGAGACGGCCCGCAAACGCGCAGCAAAGGCCGGTGCACGCAACGTCCAATTCGAGGTATGGAACCCCGACGTCGAACCAATCGGCTCGTTCGACGGGATCTACTCCAGGTTCGGTGTCATGTTCTTCGACGAACCAACCGTCGCTTTCACGAACCTCTGCCAATCCCTCCGGCCGGGCGGACGCTTCGTTGCGGTGGTGTGGGCGGAACTCGATGCCAATCCGTGGATGTTCGTTCCGACCCTCTTCGGCGTGGGACCCCTCCAGGCCGAACTGGCGCTACCGGGACCGGACGAACCTGGGCCGTTTTCGCTCGCCAACCCAGAGCAGACCACCAAGCTCCTCGAATCATGTGGATTCCATGACGTGGAGGTGGTTCGATCCGAGCACGCGTGGCAGTTGGATCCCCAGACCATCGATTCATCAATCAGCCAGATGCTCTCGGTCGGTGCGCTGGGTCAGGCATGGGCCGTGGCCGATGAGGTCGCCCGGAGGGCGGCACTCGATGCTGTGACGGCCGGATGCGAGGACTATCGCGACGGTGAAGGTTGGCGGCTCCCAGCAACTGCGCTCGTCCTCTCGGCGACGGCCCCACGCTGACGAAACTTGAACCCTCCCCACCCCGGTGTGTCGCGATCTCTCGCACGAGATCACAGCAACACCGTTGTCCCCGAAGCGGCGGTCACACACTTCGCTCAGCCCGCATAGTGCTTACGCCGCGCTGCAGTGCCGGCGAAGTCGCACACCTCCGACCGACGGAGGCCACTCCATAATCACGCCGCCCGAGAGCGGTCGAGACCGCTCGTAACGGCACGTATCCTGCGCTGCCTGCGATCAGATCAGCGGGCCGCAGTCGTTGTTCGCCGGAGGCCTTGCAGCAGCGGCGAGGGCCGTGACGTTGGCGGTAACGATGTCGCGGAGCGTCGCCTCGTCGGGGCCGGCGGTAGCGACGACTCGGATCCCTTGGACTGCGGAAACGACGAACCTGGCCCAGCGGGTCGTGTCGAAGTCCGGGTGGAACTCACCGGCTTCGATCGCATCATCGAAGACCGTCTCGAAGAGCTTGTAGAGAATGCCGAGTTGCTCGTCGACCTGGGTGGCCGTCCGAGAGTCGGCGCTGGATCGTTCGCTGGTCGCTGCGACGACGAAGCATCCGCGCGGGCGTTCCGGGTCGATGGATTGCTCAACGATCAGGTCGAAGACTTGTTGAACGGC
>JBGTEH010000217.1:0-4258 GCA_041747915.1 Ilumatobacteraceae bacterium | reverse complement strand
CAGCGCCAGACGCTTGCCCTTCGTGCCCGCCGCGAGCAGTACCGCAGCGGCGGAGGCGGCCTGGCCGAGGCAGATCGTGGCGATGTCGTTCTTGATGAACTGCATCGTGTCGTAGATCGCGAACAGCGCCGTGATGTCGCCGCCCGGGCTGTTGATGTAGATGTTGATGTCCTTGTCGGGGTTCTCCGACTCGAGGTGGATCAACTGCGCGCACAGCAGGCTGGCGATCTGATCGTCGACGGGGGTCTGCAGGAAGATGATGTTGTCCTTCAACATCCGGCTGTAGAGGTCGTAGGCCCGCTCGCCACGGCTCGTCTGTTCGACGACGTTCGGAACCAGGTAGTTCACAGCATCGAGATTCATGAGGGGGTCTCCACTTCGGGGTCGAGGACAGGGTCAGGATCAGGATCAGGCTCGGCATCAGAGTCGGATTCGTTGCCGGCGCCGGCGGATGCGTCGGTCGCCGCGATGACCGCAGCGGCGGCGGCTTCGACATCGACGACCGTGTCGGCTCGGGTCTCGTCATCGTCGCCGTGGTCGTGGCCACCATCGGCGTCGTGCGTGTGACCGAGAAGGGTGTCGCGATCGATGACCTCACCGGTCGGATCGACGAACTCGATGTGATGGATCAGCCAGTCGAATGCCTTCGACTTGCGGATCTGCGCCTGCAGTTCAGGCACTGCGTCGTTGCGTTCGTAGGCCTTGCGGATGTCGCTGGCCTTCTGGTTGTACTGCATCGCCATGCGGGCGTACTCCGCGTCGAAGTCGTAGGGCTCGACCTCGAGCGCTTCGGCGTCGGCGACCGCTCGCAAGGCGAGGTCGACCTTGACCGCCTCGACAGCGGCCGAGCGCATCGACTCGATGAACTGATCGGGCTCCTGGCCGGAGGCGGCGAGCCACTGGCCGAGATCGATTCCCTGGGCTTGGAACTGCTGGACGGTTCCCTGCACGCGCTGGTTGAGGTCGGCATCGACCATGGCGCCGGGTGGGTCCTGCTCGACCAGCGCGGCGAGGGTTTCGTTGAGCGATCGCACGAGGCTCTGGCGCGCTTGATTGAGTTTGGTCTCGGTGAGCGACTGGCGCAGGCTCGTGTCCCACTCGTCGATGGTGTCGAACTCGCCGAGGTTGTCCGACACCCATTCGTCGGTCAGCTCCGGCTCGGTCATCTCCTGAACCGATGTGACCACGACCACGAAGTCGGCGGGCTCGTCGAGGCCCTTGGGGGTCGAGGTGAACGTGAGCGTGTCGCCGGCGGACGCGCCGATCAGGTGGTCGTCGAAGTCGTCGGTCACCCAGCCCTGACCCACTTCGTACGACCAGTCCTCGGTGTTGAGTCCGCTCAGTTCTTCGCCGTCGCGTTCGGTGGCGAGGTCGAGCGTGACGAAGTCGCCGGCCTCGATCGGGCGGTCGACGTCGGCCAGAGATCCGCCACGCTTGAGTTCGCCCGCGCGGGCCTCGGCGATGTCGTCGTCGGTCACCGTGATCGACGGCAACTCGACCTTCATGTCTGCGTAGCCGTCGAGGTCGATCGTCGGGCGCACTTCGCAGGTCGCATCGAACTCGACCGGGCCCTCTTCGGCGCCGTCGGTGATCTCCACCTCTGGTGCCGCGATCAGGTCGATCTCGTGCTCACGAACCGCCTTCGCGAGATACTGCGGCACGGCATCGCGCAACGCCTGCTCTCGGGCGACACCCACTCCGACGCGAGCCTCGAGCACCTTGCGAGGGGCCTTCCCGGCGCGGAATCCGGGAAGGTTGACCTCCTTCGCGATGAGCTTGAACGCCCGATCGATGTCGTGTTCGAACTCTGCTTCGTCGACTTCGACGTACAGCTTGACTTTGTTGCCCTCGAGGGTCTCCACGGAACTCTTCACAGGCGTGCGAGTGTATCGGCGGCACCTCACCTGCGGTCCGGCCGCACTGGCGACGCCGGGCCGTTGGATGACCAGCGCACGCGGAGTCGCGCGTTCGGGTTCGCAGCGGGCAGAATGGACCACGATGGAGTTCTGGAAGCCTCACGCGCTCGCCACGCCGCACCCCGACCAACTCGACCTGCGGATGAACGACAAGGTCCGCACGATCATCGACATCCACGGCGTGCCGGTCGGTACCGAGGGCAAGGTCATCCTCGCCAACGGGTTCAACTGGCAGCGTTATCGCGTGTTGTTCGACAACGGTGCCGAGATCGGCGACCTCGACAAGCGCCAGATCGAACCGATCGGCAAGGCCGCCAAACGCCTCGCCAAAGCCGCCGCCAAGCCCTGACATCCGCCACTCCCCCACGTCGTTCGCACGCCTTTCGATGAGCGATGAGCGCAGGGGGTGCGCTTGGGCGCTCATCGCACGCTGGTGTGGGTGGGCGGGCGGAGGAGGAAATGGATGCTGACGATGAGAACCCAGAGCGGGAACAGCATCGTGAACCACAGCGTGAAGCCGAGTGCGAAGACCTGCACCAGGGCGAGTACGTAAGTGAGCACCACCATCCAGCGCGGCATCGTGCCCGATCGCAGCCAGATCGTGCCGGTCGAGAACATGAACACTCCCGCCATACGCATTCCGAACACGTTGGTGATGCGGAAGATCGTCTCGCGCTCGAGTGCGTAGAGTCCGTTCTCGATCATTGCCTGCGGGTCGCGTTGGTACGACGCGATCAGGGCTCCTGCCAACGCCGTCGCGATGAACGTCATGGCGATGAACAACAAGCCACTCCCGAACAGGATGCTCGAAAAGAATCGATCTTCGAGCTCGCCGAGCCGGTCACGGATGACGCCGATGAACCACAAGAACGCGATGCCGGCGAAGGGCACCAGCCACAGGGCGAAATCGACGCGGTCGCCATTGCGTCCGAGCCACTCGCCGGAGTCGCGGGGATCCTCGGGAACCGACGACCGCAGCAGCGCGTACGTGATGATCAGCAGCACGGCGAACACGATGCCCGCCACCGCGGCGGCGCGAGGAGTGTTGAGGCGTCGACCGAGCTGCGGTCTGCGTTCGGCGTCGATCCCCGACTGTTCGGTCACGATCGGACGTTAATCCGTCCGCCCGCCCGCCGTGATCCCGCTCGGACCCGAGCGCGTGAAGTGGGTGCCGCGATGCCTCGCGGTGGGGAGTCGCCATGGCTCGCGCACCATCACATCAAGCCGGAGCTCGGGTGGGCCGGTACCGCAGGGCGACCGCCCCCGACCGGAACTCATGGCGACCCACGAGCTCGAGCTGGATGCGCTCGCGCAGACCGGCGAGCAACGTCGGCCCGCGTCCGGCAAGGACCGGCTGCACAACGAACTCGTACTCGTCGATCAGTCCCAGATCTGCCAACGCCAGGGGCAGCGTCACACCGCCCACCCACAATCTCTCGCCTGGCTCCTGCTTGAGCCGCTGAACCGCTCGCCCCACGTCGCCGCGCACCAGCTCTGCATTCCAATCGACCCCGCCCAGCGTGGTCGACACGACGTACTTCTTCGCCCGGTCGATGGTCTCGGCGAACGGGATCTCCCACTCATCCATCCAGTCAGGCCACGGGCCCGTGGCCGGCTGCCGCCACGCCGACTCCATCATCTCGTAGGTCACGCGGCCGAAGAGCAGAGCATCGGCTCGTTGCATCTCAGCGGTCCAGTAGCGCATCGACTCCTCGTCCGGGGGGAGCCCTGCCTCGTGATGGCAGCAGCCGTCGAGCGTGATGTTGATCGAGTATCGAAGTGGCCTCATCTCGTTGCTCTCCGTTGATGGGCTCGCCCGCCCCAGACTGCGGTGACCGACGTCGCTGCCCCCTACGTCGCAGCGAGATCATCCCACACGTCGATGAGACGAAACTCCAATCCCCAGACCGGTTTCGGGTCAGGCCGAACGTCGGGCAGGGGGAACAGTCAGCCCGCTTGCCGGCACGACCAGCGTCTGGGGTGCTGGCGGCGGCCATGCGGACGCGTCTAATTCCTGACTTGCCGCCTGCGAGACCAACGCTGAGAGTTCGCCGATGTCGGTGATGCGGACGGGTGTGGCCGCGACGCAGCGGTCGCCGTCCCAGTGGGAGAAGACGATCAGCTCGCGGGTCTCGTGCCAGGTGACGCGGAGGAACTCGTCGGATCCGAGTGCTTGCGGTATCAGGACGCGGTGTCGCTCGTTGCTCCCCGTGATCCCCACGGTGTCCACACTCGTCGATGGCCCTCCGCCCGTCAACCCCACCTGGCCGGCCCGCCATCCGTGCTGGGAGGGGCCGCACGTCGTTCGAAACAGTCAGCGTGCCGGGCCCGTGGGCCCGGCA
>JBGTEH010000216.1:0-3511 GCA_041747915.1 Ilumatobacteraceae bacterium | reverse complement strand
TCAGAGGCCGTCGACTCGGCGATGAAGCTCGCCCGACTCGCCCACGTCCAAGCGGGTCATCCGCAACGGCGCCTGATCATCTCGCGGGTGCGCGGTTATCACGGCACGAACTACGGCGGAACCAGCGCCCAAGGCCTCCCGCTCAACAAGCAGGGATACGGGGAGTTGCTCGCCGACGTGGTGCAGGTGCCGAGCGACGATGTCGAAGCGCTGTCGGTCTTGATGGCCGAGAGATCGGGCGAGATCGCTGCCGTGATCACGGAGCCAGTCCAAGGCGCCGCCGGGGTGTTCCCTCCCGTCGACGGTTATCTCGCAGAGGCGCGGCGGTTGTGCGATCAACACGGTGCGCTGCTGATCTTCGACGAAGTGATCACCGGGTTCGGTCGCATGGGCACCTGGTTCGGCGCACAGCACTACGGCGTCACGCCCGACATGACGACCTTCGCCAAGGGTGTCACCTCGGGATATCAACCGCTCGGCGGAGTGATCGTCGGGGCCAGGGTGCGCGAAGCCCTCGAGGCCGACGCTGACTTCATCCTCCGTCATGGTTACACCTACTCGGGACATCCCGCCGCGTGTGCGGGCGCTCTCGCCAACCTCGACGTCATCGAGCGCGAGCATCTGCTCGACGCTGCCACGCTGCTCGGCAAGCGCCTCGGGACCGGTCTGCGTTCGCTCGCGGCCGACGGCGCGGTCGATCACATCCGCGGCGACGTCGCCATCTTCGGCGTGCAGGTGCACGAGCACGTCGACGCGATGAAGGTACGCGACCGCATGCTCGAACTCGGCGTGATCACTCGCGCCATCGGATCGGAGACCCTCACGTTCTGTCCGCCCCTCGTGACCACCGACGCCCAGATCGACCGCATCGTCGACACCCTGGCCACCGCCCTCGCCGAATCCTGACCCCGCAACCGAAGGCGATGAGATTCCGGTGCGCCGGGCGGACCCGAATCTCATCGCTACGGGCTGGGGCGGGGTGGGGGCGCACGTGCGAGCATGGGTGGGTGAGCGACATTTCTTCCGTGGCGAGCCAGCCTCTCTACAACCCGTTCGACCCGGCCTTCCGGGCGGATCCGTACCCGTTCTACGACGTGCTGCGCGAGCAGGCACCTGCCTACGACACCGGGTATGGGCTGATCGTGCTCACACGGTACGACGATGTCTCGCGCACGCTGCGCAGCAACGACTTCAGCCGCGACATCGAGGCGAACGCGACACCCAGCGACGACCCGCTCGCGAAGCGCCGACGCGAGCGTCAGTCGCAGCGTTCCAAGTCGATTCTCAATCTCGATCCACCCGACCACACCCGCCTGCGCCGACTGGTGTCCAAGGCGTTCACTCCGACGGCGATCAACGCCCTCCGGGCAGGCATCGAGGCTCAGGTCGACTCGGTGCTCGACTCGGCTGGCGAACGCGGATCGATGGAACTCGTCGACGAGCTCGCATTCCCCGTTCCGTTCCGGGTGATCTCCGACCTGCTCGACATCCCGCTGGATCGCGCCGACGAGATGCGCGACTGGGGCCAGACGCTCACCGCAGCTCTCGAACCGACGACCACGATCGACAGCTTCGATGCCGCCGAGGTCGCCCTGGCCAAGATGGGTGCCTACCTCGCGGAGATCGTCGAGGATCGCCGCCAGAACCTCGGAGGAGACGTTCTGTCGGCCCTCATCGTGGCCGAGGAGGCCGGCGACCGCCTCAGCACCGAGGAGCTGCTGTCGTTCGTGATCCTGCTCTACGTCGCGGGGCACGAGACGACCGTGAACCTGATCGGCAACGGGATGCTCGCCCTGCTGCGCAATCCGGTCGAACTCGACCGTTGGCGACACGATCCGTCGCTCGACGCAAACGCCGTCGACGAACTCCTGCGCTACGACGGTCCAGTGCAGCACACCGCTCGGGTGGCGATGATTCCGATGTCGTTCGGGGAAGGAACCCAGCAGGTCCACGTCGAGCCGGGGACAGTGGTGCTGACCGTTCTGGGCGCCGCCAATCACGACGCAGCGATGTTCGACGACCCGCACGAACTGCGGCTCGACCGACCGAATGCGAGTCGACACCTGGGGTTTGCGGGAGGCGTTCACTACTGCCTCGGCGCGTCGCTGGCGCGCCTCGAGGCCACCGTCGTTCTCGGCCGACTCATTCGTCGGTTCGGTCACATCGAGCTGCTGTCGGAGCCGACATTTCGAGATCGCCTGACGATCCGAGGCATCGATCGCATGGAGCTGTCGGTCAGGTGAGACTCACGCCTTCAAGAGGCGGATGAGGCTGCTGGTGTCCCAGCGGTCTCCACCCAGCGCGACCACCTGTTTGTAGAACTGATCGACGAGCGCCGTCACCGGGAGGCGGGCACCGCTGCGTTCGGCCTCGTCGAGAACGATGCCGAGATCCTTGCGCATCCATTCGACGGCGAATCCAAACTCGAACTCGTCGGCAGCCATCGTGCGGGCCCGGTTGTCCATCTGCCAGCTCTGAGCGGCGCCCTTGCCGATCACATCGACCACCTGATCGACGTCGAGCCCAGCGAGTTGGGCGAAGTTGACCGCTTCCGCAAGACCCTGCAGGAGGCCGGCGATACAGATCTGGTTGACCATCTTGGTGAGCTGTCCCGACCCGGCGTTGCCGAGCCGGACGCAGGACTTTGCGTACGCGGCGATCACCGACGCTGCACGGTCGAACACCTCGACGTCGTCGCAGCCGCACATCACGGTGAGCTGGCCGCTCTCGGCGCCAGCCTGACCGCCCGAGACCGGTGCATCGACGAACCCGACACCACGCTCGGCACACGCCGCGGCCAGCTCCCGGGCAAGTCCGGCCGATGCGGTGGTGTGGTCGATCAGCAGCGAGCCGGGCGCCATCTCGGCGAGCGCGCCCGCAGGGCCGAGCACGACTTCGCGGACGTCGTCGTCGTTGCCGACACACAACGCCACCACGTCGGCTCCGCCGGCAGCTTCCGCCGGGGTGGGCGCCGCGGTGTTGCCGTGCAGCGCGACCCACGCCAGCGACTTGGCGGCAGTGCGGTTGTAAACCACGACCTGATGGCCAGCCGTGGCGAGATGACGGGCCATCGGAGCGCCCATCACACCGAGTCCGAGAAACGCGACAGTGCTCATGGGCGCCGAGTTTGGCACGGACCGTGGGCCCGGAGTTCGAAGAGGCTTACTTCTTTTTCTTCGCTTCGGCCGCGGGAGCCTTGAGGACGCCCTTGGCGAGCGCGTCGTCGAGGTACGCCTCGGCTTCTTCTGCCGACACCTTGAGCGCGGGAGAAATCTCCGAGATCAGATTCACACGAGCCCGCTCGTACATCGTGCGCTCGGCGGCCGACAACGACGCGTCACGATTGCGAGCTGCAAGATTTCGAACGACCTCGGCGACCTGGTAGACGTCGCCGCTCTTGAGCTTCTCCTGGTGGTTCTTGAAGCGACGGCTCCAGTTCGACGGCACACGCGGATCGGGCTTGGCGAGAACCGCCACGAGATCCTCGAGTTCGTCGGCCGACACGGGCGGG
>JBGTEH010000215.1:0-2799 GCA_041747915.1 Ilumatobacteraceae bacterium | reverse complement strand
CACCGCATCAAGTACAAGAAGCTCGCCTGACTGTTGCGTGACATCCCGGCTGACGGAGTTCTGCTGGCAGACTGACCCGATGCAGGAGACCGACGGCCAACTCGCCACCAGATTGGCGACCGAGGCCGGCCATCTGCTCCTCGAGGCCCGAGAGAAGTTGTTCGCCGAGGGCGCCTCGACGTGGGACGTCAAGGATGCCGGCGACGCGTTGGCCCAGGCCTTCCTCGCCCAGGAGTTCGCAACGCACCGTCCGGACGACGCCGTGCTGTCGGAGGAGGGTCGCGAGGATCCTCGCCGGTTCGGAGCCGATCGAGTGTGGATCGTCGATCCGCTCGACGGAACGCGCGAGTACAGCGAGCCGGGCCGCATCGACTGGGCAGTGCACATCGCGCTGTGGGCTGACGACCGATTCGGCGCCGCCGCAGTGAGCCTTCCGGCACTCGACCGCACGTTCTCGGCCGACGACCCGGCGCCGATGCCACCGTTCACCCGCGAGCGCCCTCGCCTGGTGACGTCGCGCAGCCGGGCGCCATATGCGGCCGTGCTCGTTGCCGAGGGGCTGGACTGCGAAGCGGTGCGACTCGGGTCGGCCGGCGCGAAGGCGATGTCGGTGGTGATGGGCGAGACCGACATCTACGTCCACGACGGCGGGATGTACCAGTGGGACTCCGCCGCTCCAGCGGGTGTCGCACTCGCATCGGGCTTCCACGTGAGCCGCCTCGACGGCACACCGATCGTCTACAACGATCGCGATCCGTGGCTGCCCGACTTCATCGTGTGCCGCCCCGAGTTGGCCGAACCCGTACTCAAGGCACTGTGGGGCTGAGCGGCGAACTCACGGCGATCCGGTGGGAGATCGCGGATCGAGTGGCCACCGTGTGGCTGCACCGCCCGCACCGACACAACGCGTGGACCGGCACGATGCACGCCGAATTCCGTCAGGTGATGGCGGACTTCGAGCATCGCGACGACGTGCGGGCCGTGGTGGTCACCGGCACTCCCCCGGCGTTCTGCGTCGGCGGCGACTCGCAGGCGCTGACCAATCACGGCGAGCGGGGCGGCTACGACAGTGGACTGCCGGCAGAACCGGCCCGTCCCGGCGGCGGTAACGGGCTCGACGCCGACATCGTGTGGCAACTCGGCTATCGCCGTCCGATCATCGCCGCCGTCAACGGAGCATGCGCGGGGATCGCTCTGTCGCTCGTGCTGTTCTGCGACCTCCGGTTCGTCGCCGCCGACGCCAAGCTCACCACCGCGGCACCCAAGCTCGGCCTGCCGGCCGAGTACGCGGCGAGTTGGATGCTTCCCCGACTCGTCGGCGTCACCAGGGCGAACGACCTGCTCCTGTCGGGCCGAGTTGTGACCGGCACCGAGACCGCCGGGTGGGGCCTGTGGAACGGAGTCGAGCCCGACGGCGAGGCCACGCTCGCCGGGGCGCAACGCTACGGCCGACTGCTCGCCGACACCGTGGGCCCGAACGCCGTCAGCACGACCAAGCGCCAGATCGCCACCGATCTCCTCCGCAACGATCCCGCCGCCTCGATCACCGAGTCACTGCGCCTCCTCGACGAGGCCATGGCCACTCCCGAGTACCGCGAAGGCGTCCGCGCCTTCACCGAAAAGCGCCCTCCCGCCTTCTGACCTCGGCAGGCGATGAGATTCCGGACCGCCCGCCGCGCCACAAACTCATCACCACACAGAAGGCGATGAGATTCCGGTGCTCCCGCCGCGCCACAAACTCATCGCCTTGGGGATCTCAGCGGTCGCGGAGGTCGGCGAGGACCTCGCTCGTGTGCTCACCGAGCGTGGGGACGACGCCGGGGCGAACTGTGTGGCCGGAGAAGTCGACCGGGGTTGCCACGGCGCGGAACGGCTCGTCGCCCTCGCGGGGTGTCATCTCGACGAAGCCCGGCTGGGCCTGCGGATCGGCGATGACGTCGACGATCGACTGTACAGGTGCCCACCACACGTCGTGCTCGTCGAACCGTTCGGCCCACTCGGCCAGGGGACGCGTGGCGAACGCGGCGTCGAACGCGGCGACCAATTCGGTGGCGTTCACCAGCCGGGTCGGGGCGTCGGAGAATCGTGGATCGTCAGCCAGATCGAGCCGTTCGAGAGCGGCGAGCACTTTCGGCCAGTGCCGATCTGCCTCGAGACAGATCAACCAGAACACGCGATCATCGCCCGCTCGGTAGCTGTTGACGAGCGGTGCCCGGCTGCGCTCACGCGGCTTGGTCGACTCCCGCCGATCGAAGCGCAGCTGGATCCCGATGTCCCAGGCGATCGAGTACATCCCGGTGCGCAGCAGACTCGTGCTGACGAGGCCTCCCCGTCCCGTTCGCTCGCGTTCGAACAGCTTGGCCATCACACCGGCAGCAAGCGTCATGGCGGTCTGGTGATCGCCCATTCCCGACCGCGGGCCCGGGGGCATCTCGCCGGGCGGCACCATCGTGTGGGCGAATCCCGAACGGGCCCAGAATGCACCGACGTCATAGCCCGCCCGATCGCGATCGGCACCGTCGAGGCCGTACCCGGTGATCGCTCCGTACACCAGCCGGGGATGCCGCTCGCACACGCGATCCGGCCCGAGGTCGAGTCGTTCCAGTGCGCCGGGACGCATGTTGGTCACCAACACGTCCGCCGTCGACAAGAGTTCCTCGAAGGTGGCCCGATCGTCGGCGTTGCGGAGATCGAGCACGACCGATCGCTTGCCGCGGTTGTCGACCTCGAACGGCGGCACCGGAATCGATCCGTCGAGACCGACCGATCCGAACACGGCCCGCTGCGGATCGCCCGCCG
>JBGTEH010000214.1:0-4532 GCA_041747915.1 Ilumatobacteraceae bacterium | reverse complement strand
CCGCCACGAGCACCAGGCTGTCGAGGCCGAGCAATCGGTCCGGCAGCGACCCAGGGCGGATCAGACGAACCGTCGACAGGACGCCGGCGATCACCAGTGCGGCAACGGCGATGTATGCAGCGGCGGTCGTCATGAGCGGTTCCCCTTCTCCGAGTGTGTGGGTTCCTCTTGGTGCGCTCGGCGCGGCGCGTGAGGGTCGAGCGGCAGCATCGATGCGGCCACGGCACGGACCACGAGCTCCTCCAGCCGAGCGGTGTCGGCACGTACGTCGTCGGGATCTCTCAGGTGGAGTACGTGGACGTACAACCGCATCGGATCGGGCATGACCTCGAGCGTCAACGTGCCGGGGATCAGCGACGTGATGTTGGCCACGAGGGTGGCGACCCGGGGGGAGGCGGTCCGCAGATCGACCTCGACGATCCCCTGGCGAACGTTCTGCGTCGGCGTCAGAACCTCCCAGGCGACCACCGTGCTGGCCACGACCAGTTGCCACGCGAACCAGACGATCAGGCGCAACGTCGCCAGGATGCGGATCCGCTCCGCACCTTCGTCGATCGGTCGGTTCACCAGTGCCAGGACCGCCACCGCGAGCACCGTACCGCTGAGGACGTTGGCCCAGCTGAGGTCCTCCCACAGGAGGAGCCACACGGCGACGAGCACGACGCTTCCGGCGATCCACGTCGGTCGCGGCCGGCGAGAGGAGCTCATGGAGCGAGCACCGCCGAGACGTACGTGGCCGGGTCGGCCAACCCTGCGGCGGCCGTGGTCGCCAGTTCCCAGATCGGGCCGGCGGCGATCCCGATGGCCAGCACGACGAGCACCACCGTCATGGTCGATGCCGTCATCAACTGCGGCCCACTCGGTGCGGGTGTGGGGGCCGTCTGTCCGACGGGTGTCTCCTTGGGCGGGGTCGCATCGGCAGCCACCGGCTCACTCCAGAACACACCGGTCCAGATCTTCAGCATCGACATCAGCGTCAGCAGACTGACCACGAGGCTGACGCCGACGATGAGGTACTGGTCGGCGTCGATGCCGGCCCGAACGACGCCGAGCTTGGCCACGAAGCCGGAGAACGGCGGGATGCCGGCGATGCTCAGCGCTGGAACGGCGAACAGTGCCGCGACGATCGGCGCCTTTCGGCGCATGCCACCGAGCCGGTCGATCGCACTGGTTCCGGTGCGATTCTCGAGCAGGCCACCGACGAGGAACAATGCTGTCTTCACAGGGATGTGGTGGACCATGTAGAAGATCGCTCCGGCGATTCCGGTGACCGTGAACATGGCCAGTCCCATGATCATGTAGCCGACCTGGCTGACGATGTGGAAGCTGAGGATGCGCTTGATGTCGTTCTGTGCGAGTGCGCCGAGCACGCCGACGAGCATCGTGAGGCCGGCGACGACGAGCAGGACGTTCGATGGCGCGTCGGAGGGGAACAGCAGCGTCTGGGTGCGAATGATGGCGTACACCCCGACCTTGGTGAGGAGGCCTGCGAAGATTGCGGTGACCGGAGTCAGTGCGGTCGGGTAGGCGTCGGGCAGCCAGAAGAAGAGTGGGAACAGGCCGGCCTTGATGCCGAACACCAGCAGGAACAGCAGCCGCAGCGAATCCGCGAGTTCCGGCGAGACGTCGCCGAGGCGGACCGAGAGTTCGGCGAGGTTGACCGTGCCCGTCGCGGCGTACACGATCGCGACCATCACGATCAGCAGCGTCGACGCGACCAGGTTGATCACGATGTAGGTCATCGCGTTGCGGACACCGCGAGCGTCGGTCCACAGCGAGATCAGGACGTAGCTGGCTGCGAGGGTGATCTCGACGGCGACGAAGAGGTTGAAGAGGTCGCCGGTGACGTAGGCGAGATTCACGCCCGCGGCGAGCATGAGGTACGTCGTCGTGAAGACCGACTCTCGTTCGGGCGGCAGACCCTGGCTCAGCGCGTACAGGAGAACGGCGAGCAGCACGATTCCCGAGATGGTCAGCAGCATCGCGGCGAAGGTGTCGATGACGAGTGTGATCCCAAACGGCGCCGACCAGCCCCCGACGTTCACGACGAGGATTTCACCGTCGCGAACCCGCACGAGCACGGCGACCGACACGGCGACGAGGGCGACGACGGTGACGACGGCGATCGCCCGTTGAACGACGGCGCGGCGAACGAGCAACGCCAGCGCAGCCCCGAGCACAGGGATCACGATCGTCGCGGGGACGAGCAGTTCGATCACGATTGCTCCTCCTCGAGGACGCTGCCCCGGTCGTCGCCTGAGGCGATGCGTCGGTCCTCGATGTCGTCTTCGACCTCATCGTCGCCGGTCAGTGCCCAACTCCGGAATGCCAGAGCCAGGAGGAACACGAGCATGCCGAAGCTGATGACGATGGCGGTGAGTGCGAGCGCCTGGGGTAGTGGATCCGCGTCGCTCGCGGCCGATGCGCCATCTCCGACGAACGGAGGTTCACCAGCGCTCCCCCCGGCGGCCAGCAACAGCAGGTTGGCGCCGTGAGCGAGCACGATCAGGCCGATGATGATGCGCGTCAGCACCCGCTGCAACAGCAGGTAGGTGCCGATCGAGAGCAACAGCCCGGCCGTGACGACCAACGCGATGCTCATGATCCACGCTCCGCTTCGGTGGGTGAACCGAGCCGTAGCAGCACGGTGAGCACCAGGCCGACGACGACCATCAGGACGCCGACGTCGAACGGCAGCGCGGTGGTCGTCTTCACGACGCCGAGGACCGGAACCTCCACCTTGAACTCCGAAGACTCGAGGAATGCCCCACCAACGAGTAGCCCGGAGAGCCCGACCATCGTGGCGATCAACAACCCCCCGCCGAGCAGGTATCGGGGCTCGAACGGGACGATGCGGACCAGCGCCCGACGCCCACCGCGCGCGAATTCGAGCGTCAACGCTGCGCCCACGACGAGGCCACCGATGAAGCCACCTCCCGGCGCGTTGTGCCCGGCGAAGAACAGGAAGGCGGCGAAGATCAGTGCGATCGGGACCACCGCGGCAGCGAGACGATCGAGCAGCAGCGAGTCACCGGTACGCAGACGGCGGCCGGTCGCATCGGCCGGCAACGCGAGGAGCAGGCTCGTCACACCGAGGGCAGCGATCACGAGGACCGAGATCTCCCCGAGGGTGTCGAGTGCACGGAAATCGGTGAGGATCACGTTGACCACGTTGCGTCCGCCGCCGTCGGGGAGGGCCCGTGCGAGGTAGAAGTCGGCGGTGGACGAATCCGAACGTGCTGCGCCGGCGGTCAACGTCATCGCCACGATGGAAACACCGACGACGCCGGACACCACCCACTGCAACGTCCGGCCCAGCTTCCACGGAACGCTCGGGAAGCGCTCCGGGAGCCGACGGAGGACGAGGACGAGCGCGACGACCGACAGCGTTTCGATGAGGAACTGGGTGAGCGCGAGGTCGATGGCTCCCTGCATCACGAACAGCAGCGCAACGCCGTAGCCCACACCGCCGACCGCAAGTGCGGCGACGAACCGTCGACGCGACACCGCCGCCATCAGGGCGGTCGCCACAACGAGCGCGCAGGCGAGCACCTGTAGCACCGACTCGGCCGACACCACGTCGTCGGCCAGCGCGAGATTGGCGACGAGGATCGCCGCGGGCACGCCGAGCGTCGTCGACAAGATCACGCCGAGGTACACCGGCAGCGAACCGTTCTGCACGACCGCAGTCGTACGTTCGGCGATCGTGAACAGTCGCCTGTTCACACCGTCGAAGACCGACGTCCACGACAGTGGCACGCCGATCCGGTGCTGGAGTTCCGCGAGGCGTCCCGCAGCGGCGAACACGATCAGCCCACCGACCGTGGCGACCACCGAGAGCAGCAGCGCCTCGTTGAAGCCCGCCCACAGCTTGACCTTCGAGCCTGCAATGCTCGGATCGAGGTCTGCTGCTGCCGGGACGAACACGGCGGAGAGCGGCCCTGCGAGGAGACCGGCGGCGAGACCGGCGCCGGCACCGATCGCGGTGATCATCGTCATCGTGCGCAGCGGGGCCGGGTCGACAGGAACCGTCGCGTCTCGCAGCACAGCCCCCCCGAAGGCTCCACGCAGGAACCGCGCGGAATAGGCCACGGTCAGCACCGACCCGACGACGATCACCACGAGGACCGTCGACGCCCAGCGGTCGGGTGTGTCCAGGAGTGCCTCGAGCGCCTTCTCCTTGCCGACGAAACCGAGCAGCGGCGGCAATCCCATCATCGACGCCGCGGCCAGGACGGCAGCGGCGTACGTCAGTGGGAGCGAGCGGGCCAACCCGGAGAGCTCGCGGATGTCGCGTGTTCCGGCGTGTTGGTCGACGACACCGACGATCAGGAACAGGGTCGACTTGAACAGCGCGTGCGCCACGAGCATCACCACCGCAGCCAAGGTGACCGACGGAATGCTCACCCCGAACAGCACGACCAGGAACCCGAGTTGGCTGACGGTGCCATAGGCCAGCAGCAACTTGAGGTCGTGCTGGCGGAGAGCCACCCAACCACCGAACACCATCGTCACGAGCCCGACGACCAACA
>JBGTEH010000213.1:0-4376 GCA_041747915.1 Ilumatobacteraceae bacterium | reverse complement strand
GCGTCGATGTTCGGCGTCGTGATGTTCCTGATAGTCGGCGCGATCACGGCACGCGCCATTCGCAACTGGCACGAGTCCGCTTCCAAGCGGACCTGAGCCGGTGACCACCCGCCGTACCAACCACCACAAGGGGAGACCAACATGAAGGCCCGTACATCCCTGGCGCTGCTCAGCGTCACCAGTATTGCGTTGCTCGCTGCGTGCGGCAGCGACGACGACTCATCCGGCAGCGCGACCACCGACTCCGGGAGCGAGACCACCGAAGCAATGACGGAAGGTACCGAGGCGATGACCGAAGGTACCGAGGCAATGGCCGAGAGCGACGGTCCATGTCCGGCCAAGCTGGTGATCCAGACCGACTGGTTCCCAGAACTCGAACACGGCGGCACCTATCAGCTCATCGGCCCCGACGGCACCGCCGACAAGGACACCGTGTCGTACTCCGGTGCCGTCCAGGAGCAGTACGCCGTCGGTGGTCTCCAGGAGATCGAGATCAAGACGGTCAGCTTCGACAAGGCCAACAGCGCAGTGTTGCTCGACGGCGAGGCCGACATGGCCTACATCACCATGAGCGACATCATCAAGGACTCCGCAGCCGTGCCGCTGGTCGCCGTTGCAAAGACGCTCGACAAGGACCCGCAGATGGTCATGTGGGACCCCGAACAGTACGACATCTCCACCCCAGCGGACATCGCCGCCACGGGTGCATCTGTCCTGCACTTCCCGGGAACCGCCTACATCGACTACATGATCGGCCAGGGCTACATGACCGAGGACCAGAGCAACCCGAGCTACGACGGTTCGGACGCTGCGTGGGTCGCCGACGCCGGCAACGTGTTCCAGCAGGGCTTCGCCACCAACGAGGTGTTCAAGTACGAGAACGAGATCGAGTGGAAGGATGGTGCCCCGGCGCCGGTCGACTTCTACACGGTCGAGGACCTCGGCTTCGACAACTACCCGGCAACAATCGCGATGATGCAGGACCGGGCCACCGAGCTCGACGAATGCCTCACGCTGCTCGTTCCGGTCATGCAGCAGGCATGGATCGACTTCTTCGACGACCCGAAGCCGGTCACCGACGCGATGATCGACATCAATACGGCATACGACGGGTTCTGGTCACTGAGCGAGGACCTCAACACCGCCGGCCTGGCGTTGGTCGATGAGGGCGGCTTCGCCGAGAACAGCCCCGACGGCACCTACTGCAGCTTTGATGAGGCCAAGGTGCAGGCGCTGTACGACATATTGGCGCCGATCTACGAGGAGCAGGGCACCGAGATCGCGGCGTCTGTCGATGGCGTGTTCACCAACGACTACTGCGCCGAGGCTCCGGGTCGCTGACCTGGCCCCAACGGTCCCGCACGGGGCCGTGTGACGTCGTTGTTCCTCGGTCGGGCTGGCGGCCCGACCGAGGAACAATGCGTGAGCAACGATGATCAGGACAGGGGTGTGGCTCTACCCCGACGGAGCCGTCACAGATCTGATCGAGGCAGTCGCGGTCGCCGACCGGCTCGGCATCGACGAGGTCTGGATCGCCGACGAAGGGGTGATGCGAGATCCGGTCGTGGTTTTCGGTGCAGCCGCGACGAGGACGTCGCGAGTGCGGATGGGGATCGGCATCACGTCACCGCTGCTTCGCCATCCCGGAGCGATCGCGTCGACGGTCGCGTCGCTCGACGAACTCTCCGGTGGCCGGATGATGCTCGGGTTCGGCGTCGGTGGCGACCAATCCCTCGGACCGTTCGGGCTCCGCGTGCAGCGACCGGTGAAGGTGATGGCCGATGCACTGAGGATCGCTCGGGCGGTGCTCGCCCGTACCGACGTCGAGGGGTACGCGGTGCCCGATCATGCAGCACCGGCGAGAGCGGTGCCGCTCTACGTTGCCTCACGCGGTGAACAGATCAACCGCCTCGCCTCACGCGAGGCCGACGGCGTCTTCCTGTCGGGCCTCGAGCCCGACCGATTGTCGACGGTGATCGGATGGGCTCGCAGCGCCGGATCGCCGACGGTGGCGCTCTATCAGTCCGTCAGATATCGGGCTTCGGGCGAACACGATCCGACGTCGATCACGGGCACCCACTCGGACATCGCGTCGAAGCTCGCCCACCTCGTCGACGCGCACCGTCCCGACACCGTGGGAATCGCACTGGTCGATGGCGATCCGGTCGTCGGGATGGTCGAGCAGGCAGCGGACACTCTCCGATTGTTCAGCAGTCGCGAATGACTTCGAACGTGCGGCACGTGCACTCGCGCAGCCACTGGCCCATCGACTCGTCGACGGCGGCGAGTTGATCGTGAGCGATGGCCTGCCAATGGTCGAGTGACTCCCACTCGATCATCGCATGGACCTGCTGGTCGTCGTCGACGTCGACCCAGATCTGTTTGCGGACGAAGCCGGTCTGGCGTTCGAGGAAGCGGCTCCACGTGCGCTCCTCCACGTCCATCCAGGCTGCGCGTTCGTCGGGGTTGACGCGGAACGTCAGGAACTCGATGACCACGTGGGGGACCTTTCGTTGGAACCGTGATCGGCGGACGCGCAGTGACGGGTTGGGATCAGTGTGCCACGACCTCGCGACCAGCGCGGAAGACGCGCCGCCCGCCAGGGCCCTCAGCGATCGCTTGGCGTAGGGAGGTCGCAGGAACGGCGAGCAGGTCCGCTGCGGAGCCACTGGTGATGGTCCCGCCGGCGCGTCCGAGCACGCGCCGCGCGTACATGCTCACGGACTCCCAGGCAGTCGTCGGGAGGTCATGGGCGACCAACACCATCAGACATGCAGTCTCGAACGGACAGGCGCGACCCATCGGGTTGAATGGATCCTGCAGGTTGTCGGCTCCCGCGGCGACGGCAACACCGGCGGCGCGCAGCGCGTCGACGGCGGTCAGACCCCGCGGGACCGGTTGCCGATCGCGGCCGCCGAGCCAGAGATTCGTCTGGGGGAGGGTCACCACACCGATCCCTGCGGCAGCGACGAGTTCGGCGATGCGCTGCTGCTCTGAGCGATTGCGCTGGCCGAGGCTGACGCAGTGGCTTGCGGTGACGCGGTGGGGGAATCCCGCCAGCACCTGCGCGGCGAGTACCTCGAGGCCCATGACGTCAGCGTCGAGGGTCTCGTCGGTGTGCAGATCAACGTCGGCGCCGGCCCCAGCGGCAATCTCGAGCAGGACGTCCGTGGCGCCGGCGATGTCGCCGTCGTCTTCGAGGTGAGGACATCCTCCGACGAGATCCGCACCCGTGTCGAGGGCGTCTCGCAGCAGGGCCCGGTGGTCTGCTCCATGCGGCCCCACGACTGGCGTTCCCGCCAGAGCGACGATTTCGACGTAGATGACGTCGGCCACCCTGCGTCGCACTTCGGCGAGCGCCTCGACGTTGCGCGTACCGTTGTGTCCGGTGGCGTCGGCGTGGGTCCGCACGGCGACGTACCCGTTCGCTGCCATCAGGCGGGCCGCTCGCTCGGCTCGCTCGACGATGTCGTGGACATCTGTTGTGTCGGCGAGGCTGATCATCGTGTCGATCGCTCCCGCGAGATCGCCCGTGGCGTTCACGGCGCGCTCGGCGAGGAACGCCTTGTCGAGGTGCGCGTGGGGCTCGACCGCTGCGGGCAGCAGGAGATGTCCACGAAGGTCGACCGTCACGTCGGGGGCGCCGCCGACCACGATGCTGATCGTCGGAGCGACGTCGGCGATCACCCCGTCGATGATCAGCACGTCGTGCGGCTCGTCTGTCACGGCTGCGTGAACAATCGTCGCCTGCTGTAGGAGGGTGCTCGCCATGTGCGCGAAACTACCTGCATGTCTCAACGCCCCGACCTGAAGCTGGGCGCCTTCTTCTTCGGGGGCGTCGAAATGGACGACGCCGGCGCCGGCAAGCCCGATCCGATGGATCGTCGGTACTCCAACGACGAATGCTGGAAGGCCACACTCGACTATGTCAACTCGGCCAAGGAGGCCGAGCGACTCGGCTTCGATTCGTTCTGGACCACCGAGCACCACTTCCAGTACGAGGGCTACGAGGTCATCCCCAACGGACTCTTGATCTCGACGTGGATCGCTGCGCAGACCACGACGCTGCGCTTCGGTGCAATGTTCAATGTCGTGCCCCAGTGGAATCCGCTGCGCCTCGCCGAGGACTTCGCGACGCTGCACAACCTGTCCGGCGGACGCGCGATGCTCGGCGTCGGTCGGGGCACGGTGCCACGCGAGGTCCTGCATCTCAACGACAAGGGCGTGTCGATCGGTTCGCTCGACAATCCCGACCAGGTCGACGCCGACATCCACAACCGCGAGGTGTTCGAGGAGTCGATGGAGATCGTGCGTCGCGCGCTCTCGCAGGAGTCGTTCTCGTTCCAGGGCAAGCACTTCCAGATCCCGATCGAGGG
>JBGTEH010000212.1:0-1852 GCA_041747915.1 Ilumatobacteraceae bacterium | reverse complement strand
CGACAGCCGTCTCCGTGCGCAGAATCGTCGACCCCAGCGACACGACGTCTCGCCCAGATGCCACCTCCGCCGGCGTCCAACCGCCCTCCGGTCCGATGGCGACCTGTCGATCGGCCGGTTGCAGCCGGCGCCCGCCGGGCTCCGCAATCGCGAACTCGCCCACGACGGTCGAGACGTCGACCGGAGCGGAGATCTCGACGCGCCACACGCGACGACTTTGGCGGCACGCCTCGTCGGAGATCCGCTGCAAACGGGCGAGTTGCGTGTCGACGCGCTCCGGCTTCCAGCGGACCACCGAGCGTTCGGCGTGCAGCAGCGCCACCCGGTCGACGCCGAGCTCGGTCGCCTTCTGGATCAGCCAATCGAGGCGATCACCCTTGGGCATTGCTGTGGCGACCGTGAATGGGTGTTTCGGGGCCGGCTCGATGACGATGTCGCCGACGCGCTCCAGCCGCAACGACGAACTGAGGGCGACCGATGCCACCAACCATCGACCGGCCCCATCGGTCACGCTGACCTGCTCGCCGTCTCGCAGTCGCAGAACTCGACGCAGGTGGTGCTCGGTGTCGTCGTCGATCGAGGCCGTCTCGAACAACTCCGAATCGACCAGTACGTGAGCACTCGTCGAGCGCAGCAGGTCCATCACCGTCAGGTGAACGCCGACTTGATGCGGCTGAAGAGGCCTTCCTTCTCGTGACCGACCACCTCGCCGCGGCCGGTGGCGTACGCGGTGAGCAGTTCGATCTCCGCATCGGACAGCTTCGTGGGAACATCAACCCGAACCCGGGCGCGGAGATCACCACGGCCACGACCGCGCAGGTGCGGCACGCCGCGTTGACGCAGCACGAACTCGCGACCGGGCTGCGTGCCGGGGGGAATCACCAGATGTTCGGTTCCGTCGAGCGTTTCGAGTTCCACTTCGGTACCGAGTGCGGCCTGGGCGATCGAGATCGGCACGTCGGTGACGAGATCGTGATCCTCACGCACGAAGAGGTCGTGATGGGCGACGCGGAGGTGGACGTACAAATCGCCCGAACGCCCGCCGCGCGGTCCAACCGCTCCCCGACCGGTCAAGCGCAACGTCGACCCCGAATCGACACCGGCCGGTACGTCGACCTGATAGGTCTTGTCGACCGTCACACGCCCTTCGCCGCGACACGAGGCGCACGGCGTGGTGATCACCTGACCGAGCCCGCCGCACCGACCGCAGGGGCTGGCCGTCACCATCTGACCGAGCAGACTCTGACGCACCCGTTGGATCTGACCGCTGCCACCACAGTCCGAACACGTCACCGGGCTGGTGCCGGCGCCGGCGCCGGAACCGTCGCATTCCTCGCACGTCACCGGCAGCTTCAGCGACACGTCGATCTGGTCGCCGAAGACACCCTGCTCGAACGAGATGTCGACGACGACCTCGATGTCCTGCCCACGCGGCGGCCCCGACGGACCGCGCTGGCGACCGCCACCGAAGGGACTGCCGCCGCCGCCGAAGAACGTCTCGAAGATGTCGCCGAGTCCCCCGCCGAACAGGTCCTCGGCGCTCGAACCGGACCCGGAGCCGCCGACACCGGCCTCGCCGTACCGGTCGTAGCGCGCACGCTGGTCGTCGTCGGACAACACCTGGTAGGCCTGAGCGACCTTCTTGAACTCTTCGGCCGCCTCGGCATTGTCGGGGTTTGCGTCGGGGTGGAACTCGCGAGCACGTTGGCGGTACGCGCGTTTGATCTCGTCGGCGGAGGCCGTGCGCGGCACCCCGAGGAGCTCGTAGTAGTCAGCCATGGGAGGCCCCATCATGCCGTGAGTTGCCCACGACGACTCAGCCCTCTTCGATGCGGTGTCCGAGTTGTTCGCT
>JBGTEH010000211.1:0-6400 GCA_041747915.1 Ilumatobacteraceae bacterium | reverse complement strand
ATCGTCACCGCCCCGACGCTACATCTCGCTCACACCGACGGTGGAGGCGGCGGCGGTGTCACCGGTGACGCGGCGGTCGGTTGTACCGCGGTCGGCTGTACGGCTGCCTGTTGTGCGGCGGCCTGTTGTGCGGCGGCCTGTTGTGCGGCGGTCTGCTGTGCGGCAAGTCGGCGCTCCTCGGCCGCGGCGTCCTCGACCTCTTGGGCGCGGTCCTCCTCGGCGGCATGGATGAGGGCGAGACGTCCGGAGAGCCAGCCGATGAGTGCGCTCAGGACCAGAGCCACGATGCCGTAGACGATCATCGCGAACACGACGGACGTCTCGAAGATCGCAGGCACGTCGCCGCTGGTCGTGCCGAGCTGGATCGGGGTGAAGATGCCGCGGAACGGCGCCATCACGCGATCGAGGTTGCGGTACACCCACTGCGTGAACCCGGCGCTCGGATTGGCACCGAAGAGCAGCAGGAAGAAGCCGAGGAACAGGATGATCTCGACGACGATCAAGTAGAAGTAGACGAGATAGCTGAGCGCTCGCACGACCCACACGACCGCCTTGCGTTCGTTCAGTGCTCGTGATTCCGAAGTGATCATCGATGAAGCTCCTGTCGGGACGGATCGCCTCGGCGGCGACGGTTCGACAGTAGCTGTCCGGTCGGCACAGCTGCTGGAAGACTGGTCCAATGGTCGTCGACGAGATTCGGACATCGCGGCTGATCTTGCGTCGCTGGCGTGAGAGCGACCGCGAACGCTTCGCGGCTCTCAATGCCGACCCGACGGTCATGGAGTACTTCCCATCGATGCTCAGCCGACACGAGAGCGATGCGTACGTCGACGGCATCGAGGCGAGCTTCGAATCCCTCGGGTACGGACTCTGGGCGACCGAACGTCTCGACAACGCCGTGTTCATCGGCTACGTCGGCCTGTGGCTCGCAACATTCGACGCGCACTTCACGCCGGCCGTCGAGGTCGGGTGGCGACTCGACCGACCGTTCTGGGGGTTCGGCTACGCGCCCGAGGCGGCCGCCGCCGCCGTCGCCGATGGGTTCGGGCGACTCGGACTTTCCGAGATCGTTTCGTTCACTGCGGCGATCAATGCCAAGTCACGGCGCGTCATGGAAAAGATCGAGATGACTCATGACCCCTCCGATGACTTCGACCATCCGTCGGTTGCCGCCGACAGCGCCCTGCGACGCCACGTCCTGTACCGGCTCGCTGCCCCAACCGGGCGACGGGAGGCCGACGATCGCTACTCGGTCTCGAACTCGGGGAGGTGAAGCAGGCGCGAGTCGTTCGAGAAGACCTCGGTCGGCTTCTCGTTCGGCAGACGCAAGCCGCGCTGCAGAATCCGTACCTGCGTGTGCTGGTTGTATTCCACCAGCGTCACCGCCCAACCGTCACGCCCAGCACGCGCCGTGCGACCCGAGCGGTGGAGATAGTCCTTCACGTCCTTGGCCGGCTCGTAGTGGATCACGGCGCCGATGTCGTCGATGTCGATACCGCGAGCAGCGACGTCGGTGGCCACGAGCACGGCGAGATTGCCTTCGGCAAACTTGCGCAGAATCCGCTCGCGCGCACTCTGTTGCATGTCGCCGTGCAGCGGACCGGCATCGACACCGAGATCCTCGAGGTTGTGCGCCACCCGGTCGCAGCTGCGTTTGGTCTGACAGAACACGAGCACCTTCGGGATCGACTTGCCGATCGAACCGATGACCTTGTCCTTGTCCATGTGATGCACCGCGAGGAACAAGTGGTGCATCGTGCCCACGGTGTCGGTCGCCTCGTCGATCGCCACGGTGACCGGATCGGTCTGATAGTGACGGATCAGGTGGCCGACGTCACCGTCGAGCGTCGCGGAGAACAGCATCGTCTGATCGCGGCTCCCGCAGTGCCGAAGGATCCATTCGACCTGGGGCGTGAAGCCGTCGTCGGCCATTCGGTCGGCCTCGTCGAGCGTCACGATCTGCATGTCGTCGAGCGACACCTCGTTGGACTTGATCAAGTCGATCAGGCGCAGCGGAGTGGCGATCACGATCTCGACACCCTTGGCGAGTTCGTCGACCTGGTGGTGGCGAGATGCGCCGCCGTAGACCGGCAGCACCCTCATCCCGGCGTGGTGGGCCACCGGCTCGAGCACCTCGGCCACCTGCACGGCCAGCTCACGAGTGGGTACCAGAACGAGGCCGAGCGGTCGCGACGGCGCCGCCTTGTCGGTGATCCGCGCCAACATCGGCACCCCGAACGCCAGCGTCTTGCCCGACCCGGTCTTGGCGCGCCCGCATACGTCCTTGCCGGTGATCGCCACCGGGATCGCCTCGGTCTGGATGCTGAACGGTTGGGCGAAGCCGCACGCCGCCAGACCGTCGTCGATACGGGACGGTACACCGAGGTCGAAGAAGCCTGTCGGAGCCTCGACCGGGGGAAGAGCATTGATGGACGTGAGATTCGAGGTGTTGATGTGGCCGCCGTCGTACGGCTTGTCCGATGGACGCGATCGCTGGCGACGGGGCGCTCCTCGTCGCGCGGTTGATTCAGTCATGTTGGCTGCGAGCGTACCGTCGACGGACGCGAGGTGCCCGCTGTGGTGCTAGCGTGGGCAACGATGTTGCGCAGCGACCTCCTTCTGCTTCTGTAGGGCGAGCGCCACATACCCGCGTTCGCCCGCACCCCCCGCCCCACCGGCCGGGGGGTTCTTGCTTTTTCGAGCCAGAACCCTTGCGGGCCGGACCGTTGCCCTCTTCCAACCGACTCACCGTCGACCCACTTCCGACCCACTTCCGCCCCACTTCCGCCCCACTCATCAGGAGAATCGAATGCCTCCCCAGAACGTGACCCCGAAGAGAATGCCACACGAGAAGTACGCACCCTTCGTGCCAGTGGTACTCGCCGATCGCTCGTGGCCGAACGTGACGATCGCCAAAGCCCCGCTGTGGTGCTCGGTCGACCTTCGCGACGGCAACCAGGCCCTCATCGACCCGATGGATCCAATCCGCAAGCTGCGCATGTTCGAGGAGCTCGTAGCGATGGGTTTCAAGGAGATCGAGGTCGGGTTCCCGTCGGCCAGCCAGCCCGACTTCGATTTCGTGCGCCAGCTCATCGAGGAAGACCGGATTCCCGACGATGTCATCATCCAGGTGCTCGTGCAGTGCCGCGAGGAACTCATCGAACGCACCTATGAGTGCCTGCGCGGGGCACCGCGAGCGATCGTGCACTTCTACAACTCGACCAACCCGCTGCAACGCGAGGTCGTCTTCGGACTCGACAAGGCCGGCATCGTCGAGGTCGCCGTCAATGGAGCAAAGCTGTGCCGCAAGCTCGAAGAGACGATCGGCGACACGGCGATTCGCTACGAGTACTCTCCGGAGAGCTTCACGTTGACCGAGCCGGAATTCGCCATCGAGGTGTGTGAAGCCGTGATGGACGTCGTCGAGCCGACGACCGACAACCCGCTCGTGCTCAACCTGCCGGCAACGGTCGAGTGCTACTCGCCCAACGTGTACGGCGACGTCATCGAGTGGTTCGGCCGCACGATCAAGAACCGCAACGCCGTGATCATCTCGCTGCACCCCCACAACGATCGTGGCTGCGCAGTCGCCGCCGCCGAGTTCGGCGTGATGGCCGGAGCCGACCGCGTCGAGGGGACGTTGTTCGGCAACGGCGAACGCACCGGCAACGTCGACATCGTGACGCTGGCGATGAACCTGTTCATGAACGGTGTCGACCCCGAACTCGACATCAACGACATCGATCGGCTGCGCCGCACGGCCGAGTACTGCAACCGGCTGCCGGTTCATCCTCGTCATCCGTACGCCGGCGACCTGGTCTACACCGCGTTCTCGGGCAGCCATCAGGACGCGATCAAGAAGGGGTTCGACGCGATCGACGCGAAGCGCGATGACAAGGGTGAGTACGAGCGGTGGGGCGTCCCGTACCTCCCGATCGATCCGGCGCACGTGGGACGTTCCTACGAGGCGGTGATCCGTGTCAACAGCCAGTCGGGCAAGGGCGGGGTGGCCTACGTCATGAAGACCGAGCACGGATTCGATCTGCCCCGTCGACTCCAGATCGAGTTCTCGCGCACCATCCAGCACATCACGGAAGACTCGGGGACCGAGATCAGTCCCGGGGTGATGTGGGATGCATTCCGCGCCGAGTACATCCCCGCGGAGCCCCGGTTCCGGCTGCGCAGCCACGAGCTCCGCACCCGCACGGGCGACGAGGGCGGCAACACCACCATCCAGGCGCAGCTCGACGTCGACGGCGACGCCCATTCGATCCGAGGTGAAGGCGATGGTCCGGTGGAGGCGTTCGTGGCCGCGCTCGTTGCAGAGTTCGGTGACCGCGTGGGTGGTTCGTTCGACGTGCTCGACTACGCGGAGCACGCAATCGGCAAGGGGGCCAACGCTCAGGCCGCCGCGTACGTTGAGACCGTGAGCAACGCCACCACGGTCAAGTGGGGTCTCGGGACCGACCCCAACATCACCACGGCATCGCTGCGCGCGGTCCTCAGCGCCTTCGAACGCCACATGTAACGGTGGTGTCAGACACCACCGTTACATGACCTACAGTCGGGCCGATGTCTGCAGCCCGACGACTCGTGCTGATCTCGCTCGCAGCCGCGGCCGCGGCAACGGTGATCGCCTGGATGCGACGACGCAGCGAGAGTGTGGCGTCCACCGCACCACCGCAGTGGCCGCCGTTCGACGAGGTTGCACCGAGTGCGCCGAGGGCGTCGTGGGTGATCGCGACGGGTGGCGTCGAGGCACCTGACGGATTCGCCGTCAAGGTGAAGGTGTCGTCGGGCATCTTCCACGTGCCGGGCGGCCGCTTCTACGACCGCACCACACCGGATCGTTGGTACGCGACTGCCGAGGCCGCGAGCGCCGACGGCTACCGTCAGTCCAAGACCTGAACGACCACAGCAGACCACTGGAAACGGAGATCACATGAAGGTGAGCGTCGACTTCGACGTGTGCGCATCGACCGGGGCCTGCATGCAGGTGTGCCCCGAGGTATTCGAGGTGCGCAGCGATGGCTATCTGTACATCCTGCAGGAGAACCCGGGGCCCGAGTTGGCCGCCAAGGTCAACGAGGCGGCGGACCTGTGTCCGACTGCCGCGATCACCGTCGAAGACTGACAGGTGACGTTCTTCGGTCAACTCGAGAGATCGTGGAATTCGTCGGGGTCGATGCTCTGCGTCGGTCTCGATCCCGACCCGGCGCGGATGCCGTTCCCTCTCGACGGGACCCGTGGTGCCACCGAGGCGTTCTGTCGGGCGATCATCGACGCCACCGCTGAACTCGTCTGCGCGTTCAAGCCGCAGATCGCCTACTTCGCGAGCCAGGGTGAGGAAGCTGCGCTCGAACGGATCTGTCGGTACGTCCGCGAGACGTATCCCGACGTGACGCTGATCCTGGATGCGAAGCGCGGCGACATCGGCCCGACCGCCGAGCACTACGCCCGCGAAGCGTTCGGTCGCTACGGAGCCCACGCGGTCACCGTGAATCCGTATCTCGGGACCGATTCCGTCGCCCCGTTCTTCGAGCACGGCGGCGGCGTGATCGCGCTTTGTCGCACCAGCAACCCAGGCGGCGACGACGTCCAGTCACTCGTCGCCGACGGTCGGCCGGTGTATGCGCACGTGGCCGAGATGGTCGTTCGCGATTGGTCGCCGCTCGGTGAGTGCGGGCTCGTGGTCGGTGCCACCTACCCGCAGGAACTCGCCGACGTGCGCACGATCGCTCCCGATCTCCCGATCCTCGTACCTGGTGTGGGCGAGCAGGGTGGCGACGCCGCGACGGTGGTGGAAAACGGTGCCGCGACGACGGGCCGCGGCCTGATCGTCAATTCGTCGCGGGCGATCCTCTACGCGAGCTCGGGCAACGACTTCGCCGACGCCGCTCGAGCCGAAGCCGAACGCACCGCGACCAACCTCCGCATTCCGACCTGAAATTGCTCCCAACCCCGAAATGTGCGCTCCCGTGCCCGCTGAGCGGGCACAAGAGCGCATTTTTCGGGGTTGGTGGGTCAGGTGGTGAGGCTGGTGACCTTGAGAATGCCAGGAGCGTCGCGCAGCGCGGTGAGTACCTCGGCGGGGACCGGAGCGCTCGGCGCGATCAGCATCACCGCGGTGTCCGAACCGTTGACACGGCTGACGTCCATGTCGGAGATGTTCACGCCGGCATTGCCCAGCAGCGTGCCGACAGTGCCGATCACGCCCGGACGATCGTCGTTCTCGATGACGACCATGTTGTCGACCGGGGGGACGTCGAACGGCGTGTCGTCGATGTTGACGATCCGTTGCGCTCCCTTGGCCCCGGCGAGCGTGCCGCTGATCGAGTGTCCGCCACCACGCAACGTCAGCAGGTTCACGAAGTCGGCAGAACTCGACGAACTCACATCG
>JBGTEH010000210.1:0-4126 GCA_041747915.1 Ilumatobacteraceae bacterium | reverse complement strand
CGTGACGCTCTGTACCAGGGCTTTCTGAACACGTTGCGGGTCTCCGTCGTCGCCATCGTTGCCGCGACGCTGCTCGGCACGATCATCGGGATCGGGCGGCTGTCGTCGAACTGGATCGTACGCCAGCTCGCCACCGTCTACGTCGAGGCCGTCCGGAACATTCCTCTCGCACTGTTCCTCACCGCCGGCTTCCTCGTGGTGGTGCTCGGCGTGTTCCCCCAGATCACCGACGCGTGGGACGTCGTCGGTCTGACCATCGTGTCGAACCGTGGGGTCGCCGTCCCCTACTTCGAGGGCTCGGGCTCAGGACTGCTGCTGATCCTCGCGGCAGGAGCACTGGGATGGTTCGCAATCGCAAAATGGCGGGGCCGCGTCGCCGACCGCACGGGTGCGCTCGCCCGGTCAGGTCTGTGGGGATTCGCTGCGTTCGTCGTGGTCGTCGCGATCGGGTGGCTCGTGTTCGGGTACTCGTACACGCTTCCATCGGTCGACGGTCGGGGCACGGTCGGCGGCATCCGGATCGATCCCTCCTTCGTCGCCCTCTTCCTGGCTCTGACGATCTACACCGCGAGTCACATCGCCGAGATCGTGCGGGGATCCATCCAGGCAGTACCACGCGGACAGGGCGAGGCCGCCGACGCCGTTGCGCTCAGCGGCTTCCAACGCATGTGGTACGTGATCCTCCCGCAGGCGCTGCGCATCGGTCTGCCCCCGATTGGCAACCAGTACCTGAACTTGATCAAGAACTCGTCGCTCGGAGCCGCCATCGGCTATTACGACATGACCCTCGTGGCCAGGACCACGGTTGGCAACGGGTCGCCCGCAGTTCCCGTGTTCTTCCTGGTGATGGTGATCTACATCTCGATCTCGCTCGTGGTGTCGGCGCTCGTCAACCTCGCCAATCGTCGATTCGCGCTGGTCGAACGATGAGTCCAGCTCGCGCCTGGGTGCGCCACAACCTCGCGCGAACGCCACGAGACGTCGTGCTGAGCCTCATATTCGGGCTCTTCGCGCTGTGGTTGATGTACAAGACGATTCGATTCGTCTTCGTCACGGGCCGGTGGTCGATCATCGAGGTCAACCTCCAACTCTTGATGATCGGGCGGTACCCCGACGTTCACGTACTGCGCCTCGCAGTCACCGTCGTCGTCCTGTCGCTCTGGGGCGGGTTTCTCGCCGGTTTCGTCCGTGGGCGCCAGGTCCGCTCGGGTCGGGTGACCGACACCGACTCCCGGCTGACGCGACGACGGGTCTCCGATGTCGTCGGTCGCCTGTGGATCCCGCTCGCACTCGTTGTTCTGCTTCTGCTGCTCACCTCCACGCCCGGTCCGTGGATCATGGTCGGGTTGGCCCTCGTCGCTGCGGTGGTGGGACGCCTCCTCGGGCCGTTCGCCGGTGGGCTCCGGTTGCCCGCGTTCGTGTCATTCGTCGTGATGCTCGCGTTCGCCATCGTGCCACTCGGGATGTACTTCTACGTCGTCACCGCCGTCGGTTTCGACGGGTGGGGCGGCTTCATGCTGAACCTGTTCCTGGCGATCTGCTCGATCATCCTGTGCTACCCGCTCGGCGTGTTGCTGGCACTGGGTCGGCGCTCAGGGTTGCCCCTCGTGCGCCTGGTGTGCACGACCTACATCGAGGTGATCCGCGGGGCGCCGCTGTTCGTGCTGCTGCTGCTGGCAAACGTCGCCCTCGGCTTCTTCGTTCCCGACACCCTTGCTCCGGCAACGTCGACGCGGGCGATCGTCGTGTTCACGTTGTTCACGGCGGCGTACATGGCCGAGATCATCCGCGGCGGCCTGCAGTCGGTGCCACGAGGCCAGGTGGAGGCGGGCAAGGCGCTGGGGCTCTCGCCCGTTCGTCAGACCGGCTACATCGTGCTCCCGCAGGCGATCCGCAACGTGATCCCAGCCCAGATCGGCCAACTGATCAGCCTGTTCAAGGACACGACGCTCGCCGGCATCGCAATGGGACTTTTCGACCTCCTCCAGGTGTCCGGCGCGATCACCGCTCAGCCCGCATTCCGCGGCCAGGGACTGATCGCCGAGACACTCACCTTCGCGGCCCTGATGTTCTGGGTCGTGGCATACACGATGAGCCGGGAGAGTCAGCGGCTCGAGAAACGACTGGGAGTAGGGATTCGATGACCGATCAACCACCGATCGATGAGCCCGACGCTCACGATGCCGGAGTCTTCGACGACGCCACGGCGATGACCGGCCAGCGCCAGGTCATGATCGAGATCGAACATGTCGACAAGCACTTCGGCAACTTCGAGGCGCTGAAGGACATCAACCTTCGCGTCGGTTCCCAAGAGGTCGTCGTGGTGATCGGGCCGTCGGGCTCGGGCAAGTCGACACTCATCCGATGCATCAACCGGCTCGAGGAACACGACGGCGGCCGGATCGTCGTCGACGGGACCGAACTCTCCAACGACATTCGCAACATCCAGGAGATTCGCCGCGAGACCGGCATGGTGTTCCAGTCGTTCAACCTGTTCCCGCATCTCACAGTGCTCGACAACGTCACGCTCGCACCGCGCAAGGTGCGGCGCATGTCGAAGTCCAAGGCCGAGGCGCTCGGCATGGAGCTGCTCGAGATGGTCAAGATCCCTGAGCAGGCGAACAAATACCCCGGGCAGATGTCGGGCGGCCAGCAGCAGCGAGTTGCGATCGCTCGAGCGCTGGCGATGAACCCGAAGGTGATGCTCTTCGACGAGCCCACCTCGGCGCTCGACCCCGAGATGATCGGCGAGGTGCTCGACACGATGAAGGAACTGGCCGCATCTGGCATGACCATGATCGTGGTGACCCACGAGATGGGGTTCGCCCGCGAGGTCGCCGACCGCGTGGTGTTCATGGCCGACGGCCAGATCGTCGAGGTCGGGACGCCGGAGCACTTCTTCGAGAGTCCCCGCGAGGACCGCACGAAAGTGTTCCTGTCGCAGATTCTCTGACACGGCGGCCGCGCATGTCGTTGCGTGATCAGCTGCCAGACTTTCGATCGTGACCGACGCCGACACCGCCCCTGCGCCACGCCGCAAGTACCTCAAGTGGATCGTCGTCGGCGTGATCGGTGTGGTCGCGCTCGCGGTCGGCGGAATCCTGCTCTACGTCTTCGTCCTCAACGACGCGCCTGACGAACTCGACGCCGGCGACCTGAACGATGCTCTCGTGACCGACGCATCGACGACACCCGCGCCGGACACGACCGTCGGTTCGGTCACCGAGTCCACCACCTCGTCGACCGCCTCCACCACGTCGAGCTTCGACGGCGAGTGGGTTCCGACCGACGCGTCGGAATTCGGTTACCGGGTCGAGGAGGTGCTGGCGGGGCTCAACACCACTGCCGTGGGGCGCAGCAACGAGATCTCGGGCGAGTTGACGATCGAGGGAACCACGGCGACGGGAGTCGACATCGAGGTGCAGATCGACAGCATCACGAGCGACAGTTCGCTGCGCGACGGCCAGTTCCGGGGCCGCATCATGAACGCCGACGAGTTCCCGACCGCCGCGTTCGACCTGACCGAACCGATCGAGTTCGGAACGATCCCCACGGATGGCGAACAGGTCACCGCCACCGCGACCGGCGAACTCACCCTCCGCGGCGTGACCAACCCGGTGACGTTCGAGGTCACCGCGCAATCCACCGACGGTCGCATCGGCGTGCTCGGATCGATCCCGGTGGTGTTCGCCGACTACGACATCGACAACCCGTCGTTCGGACAGGTGAAGACCGAAGACACCGGGCTCGTCGAGTTCGTGCTCGTGTTCGATCGCGCCGCCTGAACGGTCACGTCGTCGTCGAGCAGCGGCCCACGCCGTCACGTCGTGTGCGCTCGGGCGTCCTGGGAGCTCCTCAGCGCACGCGACGTCGCTAGGCGCCGGCCACCGGTTGACTCTTGGCCCATGCGTCGGCGAGCGCCCGATACCGTCCGCCCGCTTCGATCAACTCCGCATGGGTGCCGAGTTCGACGAGCCGGCCGCCGTCGATCACTCCGATGCGATCGGCGCGTTGGATCGTCGACAGCCGGTGAGCGACGACGATCGTGGTGCGTCCGGTCATCAGCGTGTCGAGGGCCCGCTCGACGATGAACTCGGTGCCGGGATCGAGGTTGCTCGTCGCCTCG
>JBGTEH010000209.1:0-4509 GCA_041747915.1 Ilumatobacteraceae bacterium | reverse complement strand
CGCACCTACTTCACCGAGGCGCTGCGTGACTACCTGCTCAATCGCAGCGAAGTTCTCGGCGAGACGTACCAGGAGCGCTACAACCAACTCTTCCGCGGCGGGCTGCGCATCCACACCACGATCGACGCCAACCTGCAGTCGTTGGCCGAACAGGCTCGCAGCGTGCTGCCCGACACTCCTCAGGGCTTCGATGCGTCCATCGTGTCGCTCGATTCGACCACGGGCGCAGTTCGAGCGATGGTGGGCGGTCGCGGGTTCTCCCCCGACACGCAGGTCAACATGGCGCTGAGCCCTCGACAGACCGGATCGAGCATCAAGATGTTCATCCTCGCCGCGGCCGTGCAGGCAGGGGCGCAAGCCAACGACCTGCTCGACGGCACGCGTCCGTGCCTCCTGCCCAATCCGGGCAACGAAGACGAACCGTTCGAGATCACCGATGCCGTCAACAGGGGAGTTGTGACACTCCAGGAACACACCACGAGTTCGATCAACTGCGCGTTCGCCCGTCTCTCGCAGATCGTCGGGCTCAACCGGGTCGTCGACACGACCTACCGGATGGCGCGTTCGACCTACCTCTACAAGGACCAGCCGAAGTCGGACCGGCTCCCGATCGACCCGTTCGCCAGCTTCGCCACGGGCGCCAACGAGATGTCGCCGCTCGACATGGCTGCGGGCGTGCAGACGCTCGCCAACGAAGGCATCCATCACGAGCCGTACTATGTCGACTTCATCGACAACGCGACAGGCGAGCGCGTGTACACCCAACTCGACCCGGGCACGCAGGTCCTCGACCGTGACGCCGCGCTCGCCACGGTGGCGATCATGAAAGGCCCGATCTACAGCGGCGGCACCGGCCGTCGAGCGGCATTCGACGATCGTCGACCGGCGTTCGGTAAGACCGGCACCCAGGAGCGCAACACGAACGCCTGGTTCGTGGGCGGAACGAAGCAATTGTCGACCGCGGTCTGGGTCGGCGACCCGAAGGCCTACACGCCGATGGACGGCATCGCTGAGTTCAGCCAACGCGGCTACCCCCGTGTCCAGGGCGGCACATTCCCCGCCGAGATCTGGAAGGCGTTCATGGAACCGGCGCACCTCGGGGTTCCCGCGATCGACTGGGACCGGCCCGCTCCTCCCGAACGGCCCAACGCCCGCCTGTTCCTGCCGGGCAACGAGTGCATCGTGCGACTCGTGACCGTCGCCGCTCCCACCCCTGTCGATTCGGTGGATCCGGCCGCGCCCCCCGCCGCCCCTCCCGCGGTGGAGGAACTGACCGAGCAGGCAGCACCACCGGCCACGACGTTGCCGCCCGACTCGACGGACGCGACATCCCCGCCGCAGGTGGTGGTTGCCGAAGTGATCCCCGCAGGTACGACGATTCCACCCGACATCCTCGACCCGAACGCCCCGCTTCCCTCGCTGCCGCTGACCGACACTGTCGGCTCGTGTGGTTGACCTGCAACACTGGGCGGCGATGACAGTCGCCCAACAACTCCTCGACCTTCAAGCGATCGACACGTCATCGGATCAGCTCGCTCACCGCCGAGTCAACTCACCGCTGCGGGCCGATTTCGCGAGCACGTCGGCTCAGGCGACCGCGTGGGAACGACAGCGAGCGGCGTATGTCGCCGAGATCGCGCAGCTCGGCGAGTCGATCGACGCATCGGAGGCCCGCAGCGCCGAGTTGCTCACGCACCGCCAACGCCTCGACCGGCAACTCAAGACGGTCATCGCACCGCGTGAGGCCGAGGCGCTGATGCACGAGATCGCCACGATCGAGGGCCAGCGCGACGAACTCGACGTGGTCGAGCTCGAGGCTCTCGAGCGCCAGGCGACCCTCGACGATCAGCTCGCTGCGCACCTCGGCCAGCACGAGGCCGTGGCCGGCGCGTTACGACTCTCCGACGATGCTCTCGCGGTCGAGGTCGCCGACATCGACGCGGAACTGGATCGCCTCGCGACAGCTCGCATCGAGGCGCGCTCCGCGCTTCCCGAGGCGCTGTTGGCGACCTACGACCGCAAGCGTGCGGCGCTGGGTGTGGCGGTCGCTGCGCTCGTGGGCCGGCAATGTCAGGGGTGTCATCTCGAGCTGTCCGCGGCCGAGATCGACACGGTCAGAGCGGACGCCGCGGCGACCGGTGTGACCGACTGCCCCGATTGCGGGCGGCTGCTGATCGTCTGAACGTGTTCCTCTGGTTCATCGGCACGGCGATCATGACGGTCGGACTCGTGTTCCGCGATCCCCGCTTCGACTACCGACTGCTGATCGTCGGTTCGGTTCTGCCGATCGGTGACGGTCTGTTCGGGGGTGCTCGGGCCTTGCACAGCCTGACGGTCAGCGTTGTGCTCCTCGCCGTGCTGATGCTCGCCACCTCGGGTCGCAAGCCCATCCGCAAGATGTTGCTCGGCCTGCCGATCGGCATGATCCTGCACCTCGTGTTCGACGGTGCGTGGAACAACACCGAGGTCTTCTGGTGGCCGTTCTTCGGATGGTCGTTCGACGACTCACCCCTCCCGGTGATCGATCGCGGTTGGTGGGGGCTGGGCCCCGAGATCGTCGGGATCTTGTTGTGCACGTGGCTCTGGCGACACAACGACCTCGGCGACGGGTCGCGTCGCAGGCAATTCCTGCGCGACGGGTGCCTCGACGCAGTCCCGGCCCGATTCGGTTGAGGTCGCGGGCCCTACGTCGGCTGTGGGACACTGCTGGACGTGTTGATCCTCGTTCGCCACGGCCGCACCCAGGCCAATCTCGAGGGACGTTTACAGGGTCGCCTCGACCAGGACCTCGACGCGCACGGTCGCGCTCAAGCGGTGTCGGTGGCGGCGTACGTGCAGGATCGCTGCGAGGTCGACTTCGTCGTGTCGAGCCCGCTCAAGCGGGCGTGCCAGACCGCAGCGGAGTTCGGGCGACCGGTCGAGATCGACGACCGATGGCTGGAGTTGTCCTACGGCGAGTACGAAGGGACACCACATGCCGACGTGCCCTCGGAGATCTGGTCGCGTTGGCGCGACGATCCCGACTTCACGCCCGTTGGTGGCGAGTCGCTGGCCACGTTGGATCGGCGTGTACGTGGCGCCTGCGAGGACATGCTCGATCGGGCCGACTCCGCCAACATCGTGGTGGTGAGCCACGTGTCGCCGATGAAGTCCGCGGTCGCGTGGGCGTTGGGCGTGAGCATCGACATCTCGTTCAACTGTCACCTCGATCACGCTTCGGTGTGTCGCATCGACGTGCGCGGGGGCCGCCCGATCCTGCAGACCTTCAACGAAACCGCAGTCGTGCCGCCCAACCCACTGCCGAACGCGTGAACAAATGGTGCGCTCAGCGCACCACTTGTTCACGCAAACGGGTTTGGGCCGTTGGGTTAGCCGGCGGGGCTGGGGTAGGTCGGGGGGGTTTCGCCTGGCGGAGGTTCGGCGTACAGGGTGACGGCGCCCTCGGGGTCGAACAGCTTCGACTCGGTCGGCCATTCGCCCGGCAGGTATCGCTTGCCCCCGTCGACGAATGTCCACATCCCGGTGCCCTCCTTGCGGATCTCGTCGGGTCCGGTCGCCACTGGGTCCCACCAGATGATGGTGGCGTCGTCGACACCGTTGTAGTCGACGTCGGGCCAGTAGCCCTTGTCGCCGTAGCTGAGGTACGGCTGGCTGATCGCTCGCTCGGTTCCGGCGTCCGCGAACAGCGCATCTCGCCAGGTCTCGGGGGTCAGGTTCGGTCCAGTTTGTTGCAGCGTCCTGGCGAGGAGTGCGTAGTTCGGCATCAGGAGACCGATCGTGTCCTTCGCCGGTGCCTCTTGGCCCGTGAGCCACTGGTAGAGGCCGTAGTAGCCCGAGACCTCCGGCGTGACGGGAGCGGCGCCGTGAGTTACCCCGAACGCATGGGCCCACTGCTGCTGGTCGTAGGTACGACCGAATGCAGTGAGGTCCGACAGCGCCGGAGCGACCACGACCCACTCGGGGAAGTACTCCTGAGCGGTTGCCTCGTTGGTGAGGTCGCGCGGTGCGATGCCGTCACTGGCGAGCACCACGGTGGTGACCCCCGACGCCTTCAGCTTGGCGACGATCTGCGAGGCCTGCGCCTGGATCGGTCCCGGATCGAGCGTGTACGGCAGCACCTCGACGATGGTGGCACCGTCTTCGGTCATGTTGGCGACGAACTCGTTCGCGATCGCCTCCGACTCGGGGCTCGAGGAGATGTACACGTGACCGAACGATCGCGGAGTCGTCGTGAACGCCTCGTCGCCCGCGTACTCCGCATTGCCGCCGATCAGCTGCTTGGCGATGAACTCGCGGGCATGCGTTCGAGCCTGCGCGGCGCTGATTGGAATTCCCGACACGTACGGATCGCGCTCGGCGTTCCACTCGGGCGGTTGGCCCGGCGTACAGCCGATGCACATCACCTCGCGCGCCGCGAGTTCGTCGGCAAAGGCATTGGTGAGCGCGGGCCCGCCGAGTACGACGAACGGCTCGAAGTCCTCGGCGATGCGCACTGCGTCCGCGCGCGCC
>JBGTEH010000208.1:0-10679 GCA_041747915.1 Ilumatobacteraceae bacterium | reverse complement strand
CGAGCACACGAGCGCACCGTCGATCATCACGCTGCACGACCCGCATTCGCCCTGCTCACATGCACCTTTGGTACCCAACAGACCCAATCGGTCTCGCAGCACGTCGAGGAGACTCTCGCCCAGCCACGAGTCGGTCACCTCCCGCGCCACCGCATTCACGTGCAAGACAAAGTGGTCACCGTCGCTCATCGCGTGGTCTCTTCGCTCGACGCCCGCCGTACCAACCGTTTCGCCAGCACACCGACCGCATGGCGCCGATACTCCGCCGTCGATCGGTGATCGGTGATCGGTCGGCTCTCGCTCGACACGATCGAGGCGAATCGTTCGAGATCGGCCGAGTCCACCTCGAACGTCGAGAAGTCGATCGAAGCGGTGAGATGCGCTTCCGCGTTCGGACATCGCAGGATTGTCGGGCCGACCGAGCCCAGCGCCACCGCGGTGCGACGAGCCGCCGGGTCGAGCACCACGCATGCGCTCGCTACGGCGATCACCATCGCATTGCGGACGCCGACCTTGGCGTAGCCCTGCCAGCCTGCGCGCAGGGGCAGCGTGACCGACACGATCATCTCGCCGCTGTCGAGAGAGGTGCGCTTGGCCCCCACCATGAACTCGCTCACGGGCATCGATCGACGCCCGGCCGCCGAGGCCAGCTCGACCGTTGCGCCGAGCGCCACCAGCACCGGGAGTCCGTCACCGGCCGGTGAACAGGTACCGAGGTTGCCGCCGAGCGTTGCGGCGTTGCGGATCTGAGGAGATCCCACCGTCCGCGCTGCTTGCGCCAGCGCCGGGAACAGTTCGCCGAGCGGGCCGTTCTCGATCTCGCGATAGGTGACCGCGGCGCCGATGGTGAGGGATTCTCCTGCGGCGTCGCGTCGCCACGAGCGAAGCTCGGCGATGCGGTTGACCACGACGACCCGGCGATCGGGCCGACGGTGACCGTCGTTGACCTCGACCATCAGGTCGGTCCCACCAGCGAGCACCGTGGCCGTCGGGTCGAGTGCCAACAGCGAAACGGCTGTCTCGACGGTGTCGGGGATGTCGACCGGCATGACGCCCGACTGTACAAAGCGTCAACGACGACCACGTGGTCATCCCTGCAGATTCGCGGCCGTGGCCGTGCGGGCGCCGAACGACTCGCTCCACATCTCACATCGTTCGGGCGGCAGGTGAACCGGCCAGCACGTATCGGTACTGCTACCTTCTCGCCGTGCCATCGCAGGTCAGCGTCGAGTCGGATTCCGTCGCTGAGCGCGCGGTCTGGCATCGGGCGCTTTTCGTGGGCATGGCTGCCTACGTCGTGTCGCGCCTGTGCGTCCTGGCCGCCACCGGAGTGCGGGCCTCACAAATGGCCGTCGACGCCCGCAAGGACGGAATTGCCGAGCCCAGCGCGTACCAGACGATCACCAACGTCCTCACCTCATGGGACGGGCGCTGGTACATCGAACTGATCCGGCGTGGGTACCCGACGTCGATCCCGGCCAACATCACCTACGAGCAACTCGAAGCTCGCGCTGCGTTCTTCCCGGTGTATCCGTGGACCGTCCGCGTCGTCGACGCGGTGATGCCAGGAGGCGACACGTTCGCGGCGTTGTCGGTCAACTTCGTGCTCGGCGCCGTTGCGGTCGTGCTGGTGGGATTGCTCGCCCGCCGGTTGTACTCGGTGTCGGTCGCCGCCCGGGCGATGACGTTGTTCGCCGTCTTCCCAGGCAGCTTCGTGTTGTCGTTTGCGTACTCCGAAGCGATTCTCATCGTGCTCGCAGCGGCCTGTCTGTGGTTCCTCGTCGACCAGCGGTGGGTGCTGGCGGGTCTGTTCGCCGCCGTCGGAACCGGAGCCCGACCCAACGGCCTCGCGCTCTTGGTCGCGTGTGCGGTCGCCAGTGTGCTCGCGATCCGTCGCTCTCGTGACTGGTGGTCGTTGATCGCGCCGATCTTGGCACCACTCGGATTCATCGGCTTCCAGCTCTACGTCGACCGCACCGCCGGCGAACGCGGGGCGTGGTTCCGCGTCCAACGCGAGGCCTGGTCCGAGGGCACGAGTTTCGGGGCCACGGCGATCACCAACTCGTTCGACTTCATCACCAACCCGCTCGGATCACCCACCGATGCGCTCACTGCGATATCGGTCGTGGCGCTGGCCGCGATGATCTACTGCGCGTGGAAGGTTCGATTGAACTGGGTGCTCAGCGCGTACTGCGCGGCGGTGATCGTGCTGATGCTGGTTCCCGAAACGGTGACGGCGCGTCCGCGCTTCTTGTTCACCGCCTTCCCTCTCTTCATCGCCGTCGCCGCCTGGTGGCCCGATCCCGACAACGACCCCGACCACCATCGCGCCAGCTGGGACCGCGCCGGCTGGGATCTCACACTCGTGGTGTGCGGTGCCGGCCTCGTCGCGGTCACCGGGCTCTACGCCGTCTTCGGCGCCATCCCGTAGTGGTGGCCGTCACGTCGGATTGCGCGGCTATCGCGTCCAGTAGTGTCCGCTGACCGTGCGCACGCTGATCATCGTGCCGACCCACAACGAGGCGGCGAACATCTGCGAACTCCTCGATCAGCTCGCTGGTCGCGTTCCCGATGCCGATGTTCTCGTGGTCGACGACGACTCGTCCGATGCAACGCGCGCACTCGTTCGCAATCGGATGGACGATTCCGGTCGCCTGCGGCTGATCGAGCGGCCCGACAAGCGGGGTTTGGGCGACGCGTATCGCGAGGCGTTCCGTGTGGCGCTCGACGAGGGCTACGAGACCGTCGTCCAGATCGACGCCGACCTCTCGCACGACGTGGCGGTTCTCCCCGTGATGCTTGCCGTTGCCGATCAGGGAATCCCCGTCGTCATCGGCTCGCGGTACATCCCCGGCGGCACCGTCACAGGTTGGCCGCGCCGGCGTACGTGGCTGTCGCGATGGGCGAATCGATACGTCGCTGTGATGCTCGGCCTCGCCATCAACGACGCCACGGCGGGATATCGCGTCTATCGCGTCGAGGCGTTACGCGTCATCGGGCTCGAGGATCTACAGGCCAGCGGCTACGGCTTCCAGGTCGAGATGACCTATCGCGCCGTGCGTGCAGGCCTTGCGGTGGTGGAGATCCCGATCGCTTTTCGTGACCGGGTGGCCGGCCAGTCGAAGATGGATGGGCGCGTCGTCGGCGAGGCCTTCGCCCTGGTGACGAAATGGGGCATCAACGACCTCGTCACCCTGCGACGTCGACGCCGCGCCTACCGCACCGACGACCCCGCCTGAACAATGCCGTCCGACGGTCGACGTCGCCCCATCCGTCGGTCTGCGATGAGATTCGTGAACCCAAGCGCACTTGTCGCGCTTGTCTCTCATCGCAGGCTTGAAGCGGCTGTGATTGCTACGATTCGTCGGCTCATGTCCCGTCGCTCACCAACCACGACTCCCGTGGGACGGTTCGCCGATCGGCTTCTCGCCCGTGACCTGCCGCAACTCGACGCCGGGCGGCGCGCGGCCACCGTCAGCTTCATCCAGGCGCGAGTCGACGGTCTCGCGTCGTTCACCCGTTTCGGTGTCGTCGTGATCAGTCGACTGGTCGACGTGTTCGGCCGAATCGTCGGTGCGTCTCGCGCTCTCGACGTGGTGATCCGCTTGCCGCTGCCGCTGGTGTCGGAGTATCCGCGCCTCGTGCGCTCGCTCGGATACACCTACGTCTGGGAGACGTGGCCGGCAACAGCGCTCGACGGGAGTTCGGTGTGACGACGCCGATCGCGCGGCACCACGACTGCGACGTCCTCGTCATCGGATCAGGTGCGGGCGGAGCGACGACGGCAGCCACACTCGCCGAGGCCGGCCACGAGGTGATCGTCGTCGAGGAGGGCAGTTGGGTTCCGCAGGGTTCGCTCACCCCGTTCTCGCTCGAACAGATGGATCAGCAGTACCGCTCGGGTGGTGTCACCGTCGCCCTCGGGCTCCCGTCGATCGCGTACACCGAGGGTCGATGCGCCGGCGGCGGCACAGAAGTGAACAGCGGGCTGTATCGGCGCCCCCCGGGTGCGACGCTGGATCGGTGGCGCACCGACTACCACATCGCCGACTTCACGACGGACGACATCGAATCGATCTGCGACGAAGTCGAGGACACGCTGAGCGTGCAGACCGTGCCAGGGGCACACACGTCGGCGAGCAAGATCCTCGATCGCGGTGCCAGTGCGCTCGGCTGGCAACACGACGAGATCCCGCGATGGATGACATATCCCGAATCCGGACTGGCCACCGACGGACGCCGCCAGAGCATGACCGAGACCTACCTTCCGCGAGCGATCGCCGCCGGAGCGCGCATCCTCACCGAGCATCGCCTCGATCATCTGGTGATGCACGATTCGACGGCGCTGCGCGCGGAGTTGACTTCGACGATCGACGGCGAGCGACCGGTCACGATCAGTTTTCGCGATGTCATCGTGTGCGGCGGCGCCATCCAGACGCCGGCGATGTTGCAACGCTCCGGGATGCGTCACCGCATCGGCCGAACGCTGGCGGTGCATCCAACCGTGAAGCTGGCCGCCCGATTCGGCAGTGAGGTGAACACCCCCAGCGACGTCGCGGTGATCCAGGTGAAGGAATTCGCCCCCGAGATCTCGTTCGGCGGGTCGGCGAGCCACCCAGGCCTGGTGGCGCTGGCGCTGACCGACAACTGGCGCGACTTCGGCCACGCCGTGACCGCCTGGCCCGAACTCGTGATCTACTACGCCGCCATCACCAGCCAGGGGCGCGGGTGGGTCCAGGCGGTCCCCGGCATGCGCGATCCGATCGTGACCTATCGCCTGACCAGGCGCGACCGGGATCTGCTCGGCAGCGGCCTGGCCCGACTGGCGTTGGTGATGCTCGAGGCTGATGCGCTGGAGGTGTATCCGTCGTTCAAGGGTGCACCCGTGGTCCGCTCACGCCGCGATCTCGCTGCGATGACGTCGGCATTCTCGGCAAACGCGGCGAGCGTGATGACGGTGCACTTGTGCTCGACGGCGCCGATGGGCGAGGACGCTCAACGCTGCGCCACGGACAGCTTCGGACGCGTCCACGGATCGACCAACGTGTACGTGAACGACGCGTCGCTGCTTCCCGACGCCCCCGGCGTCAATCCCCAGGCGTCGGTGATGGCAATCGCCATCCGCAACGCCCGCCGCTTCGTCGACGAGAGGGCCGGATGAGCGATCCGTTCATGACGCTGGCGCCGCCCGACACCACCGTCGTCACCGGTGCGGGCGGTTGGCTGGGGACGGGACTCGTCGCCTCGCTCACCGACGGCCGGTGGGCGCGCCCCGGTCGGCTGCGGTTGCTCGTGCACGAGTCGTCGGCGTCATCGGTTCCCGCCACGGACAACGTCGACGTCGTCGTCGGCGACATCATCGTCGCAGCCGACGTCGATCGACTCTTCGACGGCACAGTCGGCACCGTCGATGTCATCCACACCGCGGGCGTCATCCATCCGACCTCGATCGATCAATTCGAGTCGGTCAACCATCACGGCACCGACAACATCGTGCGTACCTGCGAGCGCGCGGGCGTGCGGCGTCTCGTGCACGTGTCGTCGAACAGCCCGTTCGGCACCAATCCGTCACGGTCCGACACGTTCCGCAACGACGAGCCGTACCACCCGTACCTCGGATACGGCACCTCGAAGATGGCCGGCGAACTGTGCGTCCTCGACGGCGTCGAACGAGGCCTGAACGCCGTGATGGTGCGCCCGCCCTGGTTCTACGGGCCACATCAACCGGCGCGCCAGACCACGTTCTTCACACTCGTGCGCACCGGGCGGTTCCCGGTACTCGGCAATGGCGACCAGCGCCGCTCGATGGTGTTCATCGACAACCTGGTTCACGGCATCGTGCGAGCGGAGCTGACCCCCACCGATGCAGGGCTCGCCTGGTGGATCGCCGACGCCCGTGCGTACACGGTGAGCGAGATCGTCGACCCGGTCGGTCGCGCAATGCGCGACGAGGGTTTCGAGGTGAAGCCGAATCGGCTCCGCCTCCCCGATGTTGCCGGCACGGTGGCCGAGCGCATCGACCGGATGTTGCAGGGTTCGGGCCGGTACAACCAGCAACTCCACGTGCTCGGCGAGATGAACAAGACCATCGCCGTCGACATCGCTGCGGCACGCCGCGATCTCGGGTACGAACCCGACGTGGAACTGTACGACGGGATGCGTCGCAGCATCCGCTGGTGCATCGAGCAAGGCATCGAACTGTGAGCACCGTGCTCGTGACGGGCGGAAGCGGCTACTTCGGTTCGCTGCTGGTCGGTCGCCTCCGCGCGGCCGGCCATCTGGTGCGCGTCTTCGATCTCCACGATGCCACCGATCGGCCCGACGACGTCGACTTCCTGGTCGGCGACATCCGAGATCGTCGGTCCGTTCGCGAAGCCGTCGACGGTGTCGAGGTCGTCATGAACAACGTCGCACAGGTTCCGCTGGCCCGGGATCTCGATCTCCTGCGCACCGTCAACGTCGACGGCACCCGGAACCTGCTCGAGGCGAGCATCGACGCCGGGGTGCGCAAGGTGGTGCACACGTCGTCGAGCGCTGTGTTCGGCGTCCCCGATGTCAATCCGGTGCTGCCCTCCACGGTGCCGGCACCCATGGAGGCCTACGGCCACGCGAAGCTGGCCGCCGAATGGGCGTGCCTCGACGCCGCGCGCCTGGGCCTCGATGTCTCGATCGTGCGACCGCGAACCATCCTCGGCCACGGGCGCCTGGGGATCTTCGGCATTCTCTTCGACTGGATCGCCGATGGACGCGATCCGATCGTGCTCGGCGACGGGACCAATCGGTACCAGTTCGTCCACAGCGACGATCTCGCCGATGTCTGCATCCTCGCCGCGCAGCACGCCGACCCCGGATTGTTCAACGTCGGCACCGACCGATTCGCAACGATGCGCGAGACCCTTCAGGCGCTGTGCGACCACGCCGGTACCGGGGCGACGGTGCGTTCACTCCCCGCGGGACCGGCGGGGCGCGCGATGGCGCTGAGCGCCGCGTTGCGGCTCACGCCGTTCGCGCCGTACCACTGGATGATGTACTCGAAGTCGATGTGGTTCGACCTCGAGCACCTGCAGGAACAGCTCGACTGGTCGCCGTCGTGGTCGACGGACGCCATGTTCGCCCAGAGCTACGACTGGTTCGTGGAACACCGATCGGCCGTCGACGACTCGACCGCATCGCACCACCGTCGCTCCGCCGAGCAGGGTGCCCTCCAGACCGTCAAGCGCATGTCGGGCCTCCTGCCGCGAGCGCGGTGACCGACGCTGCCATGTCGTGGATCAGACGCCACTCGACGTGGGTCTCGGTCATCGTGTTGGGTCTGTTGGCCTACGTCCCGGCGCTGACTGCGGCGCCAGGCCGGATGCCCAGCGATTCGAAGCTGTACATCTACCTCGACCCGGGACGCTTCCTCGCGGATGCCACCACGACCATGGATCCCCGACAGTTCGCCGGTTGGGTTCCTCATCAGCACATCTCGTACCTGTGGCCCGCCGGGCCGTGGTTCTGGGTGTTCGAGCAACTGGGTGTTCCCGACTGGATCGCCCATCGCCTCTGGATCGGCACCTTGCTCGTCGCGGCGGGGCTCGGCGTGCGGTGGATGTCACGCACGATCGGGCTCGCTCCGCTCGCGGCACTCGTCGCCGCCGTGGTGTATCAGCTCTCGCCGTACGTGCTGCCGTACATCTCGCGCACGTCGGTGCTCCTGCTTCCGTGGGCCGGGCTCGGCTGGATCGTCGGATGCACCGCGCTGGCCGCCAGCCGGGGTCGCTGGCGGTACCCAGCCGCGATCGCTCTCATCGTGCTCACCGTCGGCGCGGTCAACGCGACCGCGTTGGCGATGATCATCCCGGCTCCTGCGCTGTGGTTGATCCACGTCGCCTGGCGCGGTGACGTCACCTGGTTGCGCGCGCTCACGACGTCAGCGAAGGTTGCCCTGCTGTCGATCGTGGTGTCGCTGTGGTGGATCGTGATGCTGGTCATCCAGGGTCGCCACGGCGCCGACGTGCTCGCCTATTCGGAGTCGCTCGAATCGGTGTCGTTCACGTCGACGTCGACCGAGGTGCTCAGAGGGCTCGGGTACTGGTTGTTCTACATTCGTGACGCCTACTCGGCGACCACGACGGCGTCGCTCGACTACCTCGCTTCGATCAAGGTCATCGCCGTTGGGGTCGTTCTGCTCGCCTGCTGCGTCGCGGGTCTCGTGATCACGCGCTGGGCGAACCGTCGGTACGCCGCGCTGCTCGTCGGCGTCGGTGCGATCATCGCCGTCGGCGTGCATCCGATCGACGATCCGTCGCCGGTGATGTCGGTGCTCGTCGGCGATGGCGAGGGCGGTCTGGCGCTCGCGCTGCGCAGCAGTACGCGTGCGGTGCCGGTGATCGTGCTCGGTCTGGCGCTGGGTGCTGCGATGGTCGTCGGCGCGCTCCGCGGCGTTCGTGTGCCGATGGGTGCGCTTCGGCTTCGTGCCGACGGGGCCCTGGCGGTGATCGTCGTGGTGCTCGCTGTCGCCAACCTTCCGGCGATGCGCACGGGTGGTTTCGTCGATCCGACGCTCGAACGCGATCAGGATCCGCCCGAGAGCTGGCTCGACGCGGCGGCTCAGCTCGACGCCCTTGCGGACGGGTACCGGGTGCTGCAGGTTCCCGGAACCGAGTTCGGCGCGTACCGATGGGGCTACACGGTGGATCAGCCGCTGCCCGCACTCACCGATCGGCCGTTGGTGACCCGCGACTTGCTGCCGCTCGGCAGTGCCGCCGCAATGGATCTGGTGTTCGCGGTCGACGATCGCTTCCAGGACGGCACGCTCGACGTGGCCAGCGTCGCGCCGGTGGCGCGGCTTCTCGGCGTCGACACCGTGTGGATCACGGGCGACATCGACTTCGACCGCTTCCGCCTTGCCCGGCCCGAGATCGTCGACGACCTGCTCACCTCGCCGGGTGCCGCTGGCGCCGGGCTGCTGCCACCGCAACGATTCGGCGAGCCAGCCGTGACGCAACCCGTGCGGCCGATGGTCGACGAGCAGTCGATCGGCGATCGACGTGTCGGCGCTCCGATCGCACCGGTCTCACTCGTCGGAGTCGACGATCCTGTGCCGACGGTGAGAGTCAAGACCGATGAGGTCGTGCTCTCCGGTGACGGTGCCGGCATCGTCGACGCCACCGGCGCGGGGATCATCGACGGAACCGAGCTGATCCGCTACAGCGCTTCGATCGCCGAGAGCGACATGGTCGGCGCGCTGGGCTCGGCGTCGCGACTCGTGGTGACCGACACGAACCGCGACCGGGCCCATCACTGGCGCAGTTCCCAGGACGTCACGGGGTTCACCGAAACGGGTGGACCCGAGACCGACGGGGCGCGCTTCGAGAGCGGCGACCAGCGCCTCCCTGTGTTCGACGACACCGACCAAGCAACCCAGACGATCTCGGTCCAGTCGGGCCCGGTCACGGCGGAGGCGTCCGCATACGGTGAGCCGTTCGCGTACCTGCCCGAACATCGCCCGGTGATGGCGATCGACGGCGACCCGGCGACCAGCTGGACCGTCGCCGACCGTGCGCCGGCGATCGGCGAGTCCATCGTGTTGCGCACCGAGTCGGGAATCGACCACGTCACACTCCGCCAGCCCGACTCCGGTGCACTCGACCGCACGATCATCGCCGTCGACCTGACCGTCGGCGATCGACGCGCCCAGCGCCTCGAACTGGGTGCAGCCTCGCTCGAAGGGGCCGGCCAGCGCACCGACATCGAAGCGACCGACGTACCCACCACCGTGACGATCACGATCGCCGCGACGAGCAGTCCACAGCCACCGATCGGCAACGCGCTCCGCGGCGTCGGCTTCGCCGAGATCGATCTCGGCCTCGGACCGACCACGGAGTTCATCCGTCCCCCGATCGATGCGCTCGACCGGACCGCTGACGCACCCGACACGCCGATCAGCCTGCTCTTCACCCGTCTGCGCGTCGATCCGACCGACCGCTGGCGTGACGACCCCGAGCCCACCTTGCGGCGACAGTTCTCCCTGCCGCGTCCGGTCGATGTGAGCACCGTCGTGACCCTCCGCCTCGACCGACGCGCGGGAGGCGACGTGCTCGCTGAACTCCTCGGCGAGAGCGTCAGCGACGACGGCCACCTCACCGGCGTTCCGACGGCGCGAGGCGCGGCCGCCCTCGACGGCGATCCCGACACCAGTTGGGTCACGCCGTTCGGTGAGCCGACCGGCCACAGTGTGACGCTGCGAGGCGGGGCGACGGCCTCGGCGTTGAGCATCATCCAGCCGGCGGGCGACTTCTCACCTGTCACCGAGCTCACGCTGACCGACGCCGACGGCAGTGTGACCCTGGCGGTCGACCAGACCGGAGCTGTCGCTCTCCCCCGGCCGGTGTCGGTCGACGAGCTGACGATCGAGATCAGCGCGGTCGATCCGCGCGTCACGATCGACCGTCGGTTTGCCGAACCGGTCGACCTGCCGTCCGCGATCTCCGAGATCACCTTCGACGGCGTGTCTCCGGCCGTGAAGCCGTCTGCGACCGTCAGCGCCGAGTGCCGCACCGACCTCGTCGAACTCGACGGGAAGCCGTTGGCGCTGTCGTTCACGACCGACACCGAGTCGCTGCTGGCCGGCGGCCCGGTCGACGCCACGCCGTGCGATCCGATCGAGACTCTCGCCGTCGGCAACCACGAACTCG
>JBGTEH010000207.1:0-5136 GCA_041747915.1 Ilumatobacteraceae bacterium | reverse complement strand
CCGAGACCTCCTGATGTTGATCGCATGGGAGGACTGCACGAGTGCGGAAGCGGCGGTGGCGATGGGTATCCCGCCGGGCACGGTGCGGTCGCGGCTGTCGAGGATCCGAGCACAACTCAACACTCTCGAAGGAGGAGCATCATGAACGACATCGAGTTCTTCGCATCGGTCCGACCGGAGGTTGCAGATCTGAGCGACGACGACCGGGCGGCGATCCGGCAGCGGTTGTTCCCCGGCGTCGGTCGGGTCGAGGGGCTGCGACCGGACGGCACCGGGCAGACCGATGTCGAGCTCGGAGCCCTGCCACGATCACGTGATCGGCAGACCGATCGCTCACCACGGCTGCTCATCGCCGCGGCGATGCTGCTGACCGTCGGCGTGGTCGGTGTGTGGGCTGGGGTCGCACGACGCGGTGACAGCTCGACCATCACGCCGGCAACGCAGCCTCCCACTCCCGTCGAGGTGGTGGCCCAGCAACCGGCGCTCGTCTTCGAGACGCCGACGGTGTCGTTCAGCGCCGGCCGGGTCGCCACGATTGCCGACGGCCGGTCGTCGAGCCCCGACGACGACGTCGACGTACACAGCGATCCGGGCATCCCGAACCGATACACGACCCTGGAACTCTCCTGGGACGACGGGGGCTTCGAGCAACGGCTCTACTTGTACTTCGCTTCCGACGGCGTCGATTGGTGGGCGAACGAGATCCGGACCTACGACCGAACCGGCGAGTGGTACGAGCCGATCGCTGCCGGGGAGTTTTTCCGGATGCCGCTCGGTGAGCAGTTCGTCGGCGACGTCGACCTGCCCAATCTGCACATCGAAGGTTTGACTCTCGAAGCGTTCCTCCGTCCGTTCGAGTGCGCTGACCTCGATCGACCGACAGCAATCGTCGCCAACTATCCCTTGATCACCTCGGGTCTCGGGACGTTCGGGACGACGTTCTGGATGGTCGACACCGCAACCTGTCGAAGGGTGCCGCTCACACCGTTCGACTTCGAGTTCGCCACCGACGACCCCGCCGTCGCGTTGCCGATCCGGACGGACGAACCCATCGATCACGGCCCCATGCTGGCGGGCGTCGAACTCGACCTGCTCCAGCCGGGCGAGGCGACGCTGCGCATCATCGCCAAGGACGCGTCGGGGGTTGTGGTCGACACGGCCGAGTCGCAGATCGTCGTCGTCGAGGAGTCGGCGCTGGCGGACGCGCGGCATACGGCGTACTCGACCGTGGTCGCCGACGTCCTGGCGGAACTGGGCTGGCAGGAGACGGCGGCGGAGCGACTGGACGACCCGTTCACCGGCATCTCGGTCGCGACCCCCGACGCAGGCAGTGGCAGCGTCACGATCACGTTCACGGTGCACCTCTGGTATCCCGGTGAGTACAGCGACGACGTCGAGTTCCGTCAGGCGATCGTCGGCTCGGTCGACGCCGGGGTTCCGATCGAAGGAGGAACGCTCTTCGTGATCGCCGATGCCGCCGGAACCAGCGAACGCAGCACCGTCGTCGTGCTGACACCGAGCGGGTCGATCACGATCGAAGCCGCGCCCGTGCCCGGTACGCCTGACCCGCGACCGGTCCCCGACGTCATCACCGTGTCCGGCATCACCGACGTCGCACGAGAGTTGACCGCCGAACTCCCCGCCATCGTGGCCGGCGCGACGAACTAGTGTTGAACTGTGCTGCTGGACGGTGTCAACCATGTGGCGGTGCTCACCCGGGACACGGAGCGCCTGTCGCGGTTCTACACGGACGTGTTCGACGTTCCTCCGGCGCGGACGATCGAGCAGCAGTCAGGGTTCAAGCTCTCGCTCATCGACATCGGCGACGGGCGCGAACTGAATGTCTTCGAGGTCGACGGAAACACGGAGCCTGACCGTCAAACGCCGATGTTCGGCCGAGGTCGGCTTGATCACGTCGGGCTCCAGGCCGAGTCGTTCGAAGCGTTCGAGGAGATCCGACGTCGGCTGATCGCCGGCAACGCGGCCGATGAATTCGTGACCGACTTCGGTCCGGTCCTCTCGGTGTTCTTCGTCGACCCCGACGGTTTGGAGGGTGAGGTCCTCGTCGAGAATCCCGACGCCGTGCCTGGCGTTGTCAATCCACCGGGAACGCGAGCCGCTCGATTCGATTCCACGAAGTCGCGCTGAGGAGCCGGCGCCGCTGAACCCGTGCGTCCAGCGCCGTGTCGACAACGCCGTCGTCGGGTGGGCGGCGCAACGCGTCCTGCGACAACTGCCCGTCGCCCAGACCCCACGCTGCGGCCATTGCCGCAGTCGAGCACTCCCCGATCACCATCGAACCTGACCACTACTGACATGCCGAGTCTGAGCGGTGTGACTCACGACGGAAGAACCCCATCGCCGCACCGTGCTGCTCCGCGGTCTGACGCCCGAGGCTCCGAGCGGCGCCACGAGCCGGCGCTCGGGCGCACCGTTGCAGCCTGGAGTCGCCAAGCCCGCGAGGACCCCGCGGTCTGGCATGGTCTTCGCCGATTTGCATCGGTCGATCAGTGCCTAGGTCATGCGGCTGGTGGCGATGATGTGATGCGACCTACGTACGCGACTCCGCGGCGGCTGGGCGAGGGCGGATCAACTTCCAGGAACGTGCTGGTTCCGAGATCGTGGCCCTCAACCGGGTGCGCTGCGGTGACGGGTTCGCCATCGATCTGCAGCGTGCACCACGACGCACCGCCGGCGTGGCGTCCGACGAGAGCGACGACAAGGGTGTGCGCTGCGACGAGCGCTGCGGCAGGGATGAAGTCGGCAGGTGCGTCGGATCGATGAACGAATTCGGCGTGGACGTTGCCGGAGAGCACCAAGGTCGTACCACGACCTCGGATCTCGAGGAGTCGCTGAGCCAGCAGCTGCTCGCGTGCGATCTGGCTCTGCTCCGAACGAGGGCAGCCCGGGGCGGCCTCGTCGAACACGTCGATGTCGATGTCGGCGCCGGCGATTACCAGCTTGCGCAGGCCGTCGACCATGGCCAGCATGGCGCACGAGGCGCGGCCGTCTCGGCGTTGCCAGGACGGGGTCGACAACATCGGTTGTCGGTCGTTGACGGTGCCGCGGGACCGGAGGTTGGTCGCCATCGGTTCACGGACAACGTCATGCCCGCTTCCTGAATCAGACTGCCAGCAGCCTCCGGGACAAGACGCACTTCACCACTGTTGCAGCACCCAAGCCACCCAGCTGGCGCGGCCGATATCCATCGGTCGCAACCCGGCGTTTGGGGGGCAGCACTCCGACGATTCCAAGTGCGCACGCGCGGCGAGCGGTTCACCGCTGGACTGGCTCGCCGGTGGTGAGGAAATTGGTGCCTGCGCGGCCGGTGATTGTGAGCAGACTGACGATCGTGCTGGAACAGCCGCTGTCAGACGGGTTGGTCGCGATTCGGTGTCCGATGGCTGATGAGGTTGCGGTCCTCGTGGCGGGGCGAGATGCTGAGTTCTTCACGTTCCTTGGTGAGGGATCGGCCGAGCCGGAGCCGACGGCGTGCATTGTCGTGAATGCGATTGTCGTCGGATGGGTCGATTTCGATCACGAACGTTCCTGGCTGCAGGATGATGAGGTCAACCTCGGCTACAACGTGTTCGAGCCGCATCGCGGGCGGGGGTACGCGACTCGAGCAGTGCTGCTGTTGATGGAACATCTTCGGGAGCGCTCCGACTGGCGAATCGCGACATTGCTGATCCATCCGGACAACGCTCGGTCGCTCGCCGTCGCCCGACGCGCAGGATTCGTGCAGGTCGGCGATCTCGACGGCAATCCGTATTGGAAGAAGCAGATCCGGATGTCGTCGACCGACGAAGTGTGACCGATGGCCCCGTCGCTGAGCCGGCATTCAGTGACACTTCGAGGTTCGACCGATGTACGTACGCGTGCGTCATCCGACGCGGCCACCCTGCGGGTGCTGTGTGCGCTCGGTCGCGTGGCAGGGTTTCACATGTGGACGCACCCGTGGACGTTCGAGATCTTGCACGCGACGAGCTGTCGCGCGTCGGCGAGATCGACCGTACCGAGCGAATTGAGGTCCTGTTCGAGCAACATGGCACCGAACTCGTTGCTCGCGGTGAGACGTGGAACGCGTCCGCGTGGGATCCGGACGGCGAAGGTGAGCACTCGGTCGAAGCGCGACGTCAGGCGCTCGCGCGTTACATCGACGCGGGCGGTTTTGCTCGTGGTGCGTTCTCGGATGGACGTCTTGTCGGTATCGGAGTGATCGTGCCGCACATCCGTCCTGGGATTTCGCAGCTCGCCTTCCTCCACGTCAGTCAGGGCTTCCGGTCAGCCGGTATTGGCAGCCGACTGTCGGTGGACCTGGAGCTGATCGCGTGCCGCACTGGCGACACCCAGATCGTCGTCACCGCGACGCCGTCGGAGAACACGGTGCGGTTCTACCTGGGTCGCGGGTACTGGCCGATGCTGCAGCCGCTCGCGGAGCTCTACGAACTCGAGCCCGACGACATCCACCTGGCAAAGGCGATCTGAGCAGGCTGCCCGAGGCGCACACCCACGAGTGACCCAGCCGGCGATCAGGGGCAGTCCTCCCAGAGTCCGGATCGGAGGTCACCGTCATCTTGCAGCAACTGACGGTTTCCGAGCGGTCAACGCGAGGAGGTCCCGCCGAATGCGACGCCACTGTATTCAGGTGAGGTGCGAAGGCACTTCATGACGGCACGTCGCACGAATGGGTCCATCTGATGACCATCGTGGAGTAGACGTTCCGCGACTTGTTGAATGGGCGCCACGAGCTGGGCGTCCCATCGTTCGCCGACCAGAACCTCGACTGTTCGAGCGAACGCATCACGGTCGCGTTTCGCGCCAGCTCCGACGGGGAGATACGTGTGCTGAACGACAACACGAACGAGCCGTCTCTGCCACTGCTGCATCCTGCCCATGACCTCGGTTGCATACGCGGCGTAGAAACTCTTGTGTGCTGATTCGTGTGACCGCAGCGTTCGGAAGAGGGTTTCGTGGAGGGCGCGCTCGTTCATGTCTGAAAGCATCTGACCCATCCGCGAGTAGGCGGTCATCGCGAGGTGTTCGTTCATCGCACCGGCCGTGGCCCAAATGGCCTCGGTCACCTCGTGCATCGGCTTCGACATTCGAGTGAGCAGACCGACCAGATGGTTGTGG
>JBGTEH010000206.1:0-11798 GCA_041747915.1 Ilumatobacteraceae bacterium | reverse complement strand
GCGTGTGGCCACGTCGGCGGCGCGGATGTACAGCAATGCATTGTCGCCGATCGGGAACCAGTCGCGTCGCAGCGATCGGACGACCGCCACGACGATCGGCAGAGCGGCGACCGCCACCAGCGCGGTGCGGATCCAGCGCGGCGGACCTTCGCTGTCGACGGTGTTGTCGAGTGGTGTCTCGGTGTCGAGTGCGGTCATGGACGTGGAGAAGATGGCACGCCGATGCCCTTCATGGCGATGGCCGATGACTGCGCGAAGCCCGAGAACAACACCACGAATGCGGCGAAGCTCGTGGCGAACACGGTCAGCAGGGCGACGAGAGCGCTCAGCACCGCGATGCCGGGCGGGTCGCCGAACACACCGAACGCCATCACCACGAGGAACGCGCACAACGCAACGGCGCTGGCGGCGGAAATCGACATCATGCGCACGGCGATCCGTTCGGAAAACGGCAGCATCATCCGCACTCCGTGTGCCATCAAGGCGTAGGTGTTCATGCGCGAGCTGCCGGCGAAGCGGCGACCGCGGGCGCAGGGCACCGTCGTCGTCGATCGGCGTAGGGCGAGCAGCGTCGACGAGTAGCACAGGTCGAAGCTTGGATGCTCGATGGTGACCGCCAAGGAGTCCGCTCGCTGGGCCGCGAAGTTCCCCGATCGGATCGTGGTGCCGGTCAGGATGCGGAACACCACGCGAAACACGACGTACATCATCCGGAACCCAAGCGATTCCGAGCGCGTCGTCCGCTGGGCGATGGCGAGCGCCACCGTGTCGTCGTCGAGCGCACGAACGAGGCGCGGCACATCGCACGGTTGGTCCTCACCGTCGGAGTCCATCGTCACCACCACGTCGGAGTCGTCGAGCTCGGCGACGATGCGCCTCAACCCGTACACGATCGCCCGCTGATGTCCGAGGTTGAACGGTGGGCGCAGAACCTCGACGTCGTCGAAGCCCTCGAGTGTGTGGACATCAGGGTCGGTGCCGGCGGAGTCGTCGATGACCACGTACCGAAGATCGAGATCGAGGTCACCGCACGAATCGGTGGTCTCGGTTCGGAGCCGGATGAACGACTCGGTGTCGTGCAGCATGGGGCTGACCACCCAGCATCGGCGTGCCCCGGGCGGTTCGGTCACGTTCGTGATCGCCGAGCGGTCGCGACCACCGAGGTGCCCGCCGGCCAGAACCGTCGCCAGCGAGCGCTGCGGCTGCTCACGGCGTAGCCGACGCGATTCATTCGTTCGCTGAGCTGGGGGAAATCGACATCGGAGCGGCCGCCTCGACGCAGTTTGCGTACGGGCAGCATCACGAGCATCTCGGGAAACAGGTACTCGGACGACTCGACGTCGAACCCGGCGCCTTCGAGCACGTCGTGGAGTTGCCGGCGTGAATAGCGGCGGTGGTGGCCGAGTTCCGCGTCCCACGACGAGTAGGCCCATTGAAGCGCCGGCACGGTCACGACGAGAGTGGACGAGTGATCCATGCGAGTAGCGAGGTGGGCGAGTGCGGCGTGATCGTCGTCGATGTGTTCGACCACGTCGAGCATCGTCACGATCGTGTCGCCCCCGATCGGCTGGTCCGATTCGTGGCGCGCGTCGGCGCCGAAATGCTCCACGAGCGCCGCGTCGAGCGTCGGCGACAGTTCCTCGAAGCGATAGGTCACATCCGCGAGATGTGTCGCCATCCAGTCGCCGAGCATGCCCGAGCCGGCACCGATGTCGACGACCTGGCTCGCCTTGTTCTCCCTGGCCACCGCGGCGACGACATCGAATCGCACCCAGTGCCAGAACGTATGTGCCGACGGGTCGACGATGTTCAACTGCTGGCGCTCGAGCATGGTCGGTGGCGCGTTCGAGTGTGTGTGGCTGCTCAGGTTGATCACTGTAGAGCGACGCCGGAGATGGTGTGGGCTTTGTAGTGTTGGCGCAATGCGCGTGCCGGCCGGGGGAGTGACGTGAAGATCGGGGTGCTCGTCGTCGCCTACAACGCCGAATCGACGCTGCACTGGGTGCTCGACCGCATTCCCGCTCATCTGCGCGCGGAACTCGCCGAGGTGCTCGTGATGGACGATCACTCGTCGGACGCCACGTTCGACGTGGCACACGGATACGCATCGGCGGGGTCGGACATCCCACTGACGGTGATCCGCCACGACCACAACCTCGGCTACGGCGGCAATCAGAAGGCCGGGTACCGCTATGCGATCGATCACGGGTGGGACATCGTGGTGCTCCTGCACGGCGACGGGCAGTACGCCCCCGAGAAGATGCCGGATCTGCTGGCTCCGATCGTCGCCGGCGACGCCGATGCGGTGTTCGGCTCGCGCATGCTCGAGCCCGGCAGCGCGTTGCGCGGAGGGATGCCGCGATACAAGTACGTCGGCAATCGGATCCTCACCACGGCGCAGAATGCGATCACAGGGGCGAGTCTGAGCGAGTGGCATTCGGGATACCGCGCCTATCGGGTGGCTGCGCTCGCGGAGCTCGCTCTCGTGGGCAACAGCGACGACTTCGATTTCGACACCGAGATCATCCTGCAGTTGCTCGGCGCCGACATGCGCATCGTCGAGGTGCCGATTCCCACCTATTACGGCGACGAGATCTCGCGGGTCAACGGCATCGCGTATGCGCGCGACATCATGATCGACACGGTCCGCCACCGCCTCGGTGAGTACGGGTTCGGCCGCGGTGATCTCGGACGCAAGAGCGAGCCCTACGAGTACAAGCCGTCGCCCAACAGCTCACACGGAATCGTGCTCGATCTGGTGCCGGTCGGTGCGCCGCTGCGAATCCTCGACGTTGGATGCGGGCCAGGCTGGGTGGCGGCGGAACTACGTCGGCGCGGCCATCACGTCACGGGCGTCGATGTCGTGGCCGACGAGGAGATCGGCGCTCGCACCGACCGCTTCTTCGTGGCCGACGTCGAGCGCGGAATCCCCGACGAGGTCGGTGACGGCTTCGATGTGGTGATCGCCGCCGACGTCATCGAACACGTGCGCAATCCCGACGAACTGCTCGCCGACCTCGCGGGCCGGATGGATCCCGCCGGCACGATCATCGCCAGCGTGCCGAACTTCGCCCATTGGTATCCGCGACTGCGAACGGTGACCGGACTGTTCGACTACGACCAGCGTGGCATCCTCGACCGCACCCACGTGCGCTTCTTCACCCGTCGTAGCTTCCGTCGGGCGTTGGCGAACACGGGCCTCGTGACCACGGCCGAGTCGTACGCCGGCCTGCCGCTCGACGTGCTCGGTGTCGACGGTGCGCTGGGAAGCGTGATCGCGGCCGGTGATCGCGTCGCTCGCGGGATCTGGCCGACCATGTTCGCGTATCAGTTCGTGGTCAGGCTCGAGACGGCAGCGCACCTGCTCGACCCACCCGTGACATGACGTGAGCGCGCTCACCCGAGCGGTCGCGCCCGCTCCGCCGGTCGACGACGCACTGCATGTTGCCGAGGGCCGAGTTTCCGCGAACGCAGTGGTCTGGATCGTCACCGCTGTCGCCGTGGCGATCTTCTGGTTGGTCGCAACATCGTGGCGGCCGTGGGATCTGTTCGCCCGAGCGGGGTTCGGTGCCGACTTCTACGACCAGCAAGCTCGGGCATTCCTGCGCGGTCGCCTCGATGTGGATCCTGCGATTCCCGGGCCCGAAGGGTTCCTGATCGACGGTCGGACGTACCTGTACTACGGACCCTTCCTGTCGATCGTGCGATTGCCCGTGATGCTGTTCGGTGACTTGTTCGTGGCGCGCCTCGTGCGCGTGTCGATGCTGATTGCGGTGGTCGTACTGTGTCGATGGTCGGCGCGCCTGGCGCGAGCAGGGCGGTCGGTCATCGGCCTCCGCACGCGTCGTGACGACCGCTGGGCACTCGGGCTGTTCACGGCCGCTGTTGCGTTCTCACCGGCGCTGTTCGCGGCAGGCTGGATCTCCGTCTACAACGAGACCGAGCTGTGGGCCCTGACCCTGGCGCTGATCGGGTTCGTTCTCGTCGCGGAGTTAGCGGCGTCGGGCTTCGATGATCGCCGTCGGTTGATCGGAGCGGGCGCAGCGGCGATGGCCGCGACGCTGACCCGGGCGCCGATCGGACTCGGCGTCTGCGTCGCGCTCGTCGTGTGCGGTGTCGTGTTGCTGTGGCGCAGCCGTCGATCCGGATTCGATCGGGGTCGGGGAGCTCTGCTCGGTGGTCTGTTGCCGGTTGTCGCCCATGTGGTGGTGAACTATGCGAAGTTCGCCTCGCTGACCTCGATTCCCGGCGATCGGCAACTTCTGTCGCTCACCGACCCCGAACGGGCGGCCTGGTTCGCCGGGAACAACGGCAGCTTCTTCTCGTACCGGTTCCTGCCGACCACGCTGGTTCAGTACCTGCGTCCGGATGGTCTTCGCCTCGAGCGGCTGGTGCCAGGGGTGCGATTCGGGCCGCTCGCCGTCGACCGGGGGAGCTATCCGGCCGAGTCGATCACGCCGGCATCATCGTTGCCGGCCAGCGCAACTCTTCTCCTGGTTCTCGCCGTGGTGGGAGCCGTGTGGCTGATCCGCCGCCGCAACCGGACCTGGTCGTTGCTCGTCATCGCCGCGGCCGTTGGCGCACTACCAACGTTCATGATCGGCTTCATCGCCAACCGGTACCTGATCGACATGCTCCCGCCGTTGATCGTGGCGGGCGCAATCGGGATCTGGATCGTGATGGCATCGTCGTGGCAGCGCGCCATCAAGGTCATCGGTGTCGGGCTTGCGGTGTGGGGGCTCTGGGTGAACGCATCGCTGGCGACGTGGACCAACGAGTACAAGACGCTCGGGTTCACGCAATTGCGCTACGACATCGACGCGGCCGTGTTCCCGGCGCCGTCACCGTCGCTGATCGAACTCGTCGCTGGTGGTGACGTGCCCCGCGACGGCATCGTTGCGCTCGACGCGCAGTGCCGGGGGGTCTACATGGCCGAACAGGGTCACTGGTTGGCGATCGACCGCGGTGGGACGCGCCGCGCCGCCGGCACAGTCGACGCCTCGGACGCGCCGACGATGCTGGCGCGCGGCGCGGAATGGACGCTCGAGTTCGTGCCCTCCGAGGGGGTGCTGCGGGTGGTCGATGGTGCAGGCGCGACGACGTTCTCCCAGCCCGCGGACCTCGACCTCCCCGCTCGGTTCGAGGTCGTGCTCGACGACGTCTCACGCGAGTACCGGGCGGTCGTCGGTGACACCGTCGTCCTCCTGCCCGTCGAACTTTCCTCGATCGCACCGGATGCCCCCGACGGCTCTCCCTCCCCGTTGTGCGTCGAACTTCGCCCCCGCCTCTGACGTCGTGTGCGCTGGGGAGCGCTGGGGGCACCCGAACGCACACGACGCCCGCGCCCGTTCCGTTTGCGGCGCACTTTCGGTGGGTCGGTTCACCCAAAGCGCACCACGAACATCGAAGGTGACGGTCGCGGGTCAGGGGGTCGGTGTGGCGTCGTGGAGGCTGGCGGGGGACAGGCCTGTCAGGCCACTCGTGCGCGCGTACTCCTCGATCGCCCGAAGCTCGGCTGCGACCGAAGTGGGTTGGAGACTGGCAGGCGAGAGACCGCTGAGGCCGTGCTCTTCGGCGTACTGAACCAGCTCAGGGGGCACCGATCGACCGTACGTCGGGTCGTGTACGTCTGGCGTGTTGGCCGCCGATGCGACGAACGCTGCGCCGATGCCGACGGTGACTCCCGCAGCGATGACGGCGACCAACCGGATCCGTCGTGACGGGATGTTGTGCAAGCTCATGTCGTGCTCCGTTTCGTGAGTGGTCCCCGATTGGGAACACCGCCCACGTTCCTCCAGTGGCGTCGGCATTCCGCTCGGACGACGTCGGAGTGGCGTGAGCAGGGGCGATCCACAAGTTCCGACGATTCTCCGACGCTTTCTCGCGATCATCCGACGATGCGACGACGCCCGAACCACGACGAGAGACCTCAGACACCAGCGATTCTGGGGTCGTCTCACACAGGAGGCGCCAACGTCTACGCTGAACGCGTGCGATTCGAGGTGCTCGGGTCGATGAGGGCCGTTGCGCCCGGTCCGACGGCGGGCGCACGCCCGATCGCCCCGACGCTCGGCGGGCCGAAACAGCGCCTCGTTCTCGCCCTGTTGCTCTGTGAGCCCAACTCGGTGGTGCCGGTGGATCGTCTCGTCGACGGCGTGTGGGATCTCGACCCGCCGGGCACGGCACGTCACACGGTGCAGGCATACGTCTCCGAACTCCGCAAGGAGATCGGTGCCCAGGTCGAGCGGACCGGCAGTGGCTACACCGTTGCCGTGGACCGCGACACCCTCGATTCGTTGGACTTCGAGGCTCGTGTCAGCAGCGGCCGCTCCATCAGTCAGAGCGATCCCAGCGCGGCCATCGAGGAGTTGGATGCAGCGATCGCATTGTGGCGGGGTGACGCGTTCGAGGAGTTCCCCGATCATCCGACGCTGCAGATCGAGCGAGCGAGGCTCGACGAACTCCGCGTCGTGGCTGCTGAGGATCTCATCCGGGCCCGACTGGCGACCGGGCAGCATGCCGACGTGATCGTCGATCTGGTTCGACTCACCCAAGAGCACCCCTACCGTGAGGAGTTGCGCGCCCTCCACATGCTCGCGCTGTACCGCACGGGTCGTCAGGCCGACGCGTTGCGCGAGTACCAGCGCACTCGACGGATCCTCGACGACGATCTCGGGATCGTGCCGTCGCCGCGTCTGCGGCGCCTGGAGGAGCAGATCCTGCTCCAGGACCCGGATCTCGAACCGGCGGTGCGATCGACCGTCGGCAGTCACCGCGGCACCCACGTCGAGAACCCCTATCAGGGGTTGCGGGCGTTCCAGGAGCAGGACGAGGATCGGTTCTTCGGCCGTGACGAGCTGATCGACCGACTCGTCGACCGTGTACGCGACGACTGCCGTTTCACTGCCGTGGTCGGTCCGAGCGGGTCCGGCAAATCGAGCGTCGTCCAAGCTGGTGCGATCCCGCGATTGCGACGTGAAGCGCCGGCGATCCGGGTCGTCACGATGCAACCGGGTACGAAGCCGTTCGCCGAACTTCATGCGTCACTCGACCGGTCGGGAGGCGAACGAGCCCGATGGCGCGACGGCGACGATCTCTGCGATGCCGTCGCTCGCTCACTCCCGCCCGGCGCCACCCGATTGCTGATCGTGATCGACCAGTTCGAGGAACTGTTCACGATGGTCGACGCCGACGTCGCCGAACGGTTCATGGACATGCTCGTTCAGTCGATCGGCAACCTCGATGGTCGGGTCCGCATCCTGATCACCTTGCGGGCGGACTTCTACGACCGGCCGCTCGCCAACGCACGCTTTGGCGCGCTGTTTGCCGACAACGTCGTCAATGTGGTTGCGCTCGCTCCGGACCAACTGGAGGTAGCTGCCACCGAGCCCGCCCGCCGACTCGACGTGCAACTCGAACCGCGACTCGTCGGGCGGCTGATCGCCGACGTCGCCGGCCAGCCGAACGCGCTCCCGCTGTTCCAGTTCGCACTGACGGAACTGTTCGACGAGCGGACATCTGGCATGCTCGAAATGAGCACCTATGAACGCATCGGTGGTGTGCGCCGGGCGGTCGCGCGACGAGCGGAGTCGCTGTACGAGCGTCTCGGAACCGACGAGCGTGAGGCGGCCCACCACCTGTTCCTCCGGATTGCGACGATCTCCGATGGCATCGTCGGGCGGCGACGGGTGCCGGCGTCCGAACTCGTCTCGCTCGACGTCGACGTCGTTGCGCTTCAAGCGGCCATCGATCTCTTCGTCCGCTACCGCCTCCTCGTCCTCGATCGCGATCCCGCGTCCGGCGTGCCCACGATCGAAGTCGCCCACGAGGCATTGCTCGCAGAGTGGACGCGTTTGCGTGACTGGATCGAGGAAAGCCACTCGGACCTACTGACGCAGATGTCGTTCACGACGGCGCTGCGCGAGTGGGAAGGCGCTCGAAGGAGCCCCGGATATCTCCTCACCGGAGCTCGGCTCGACGATTACGAGCAGTGGGCCACCACGACGAAGCTCCGGCTCACCACGCTCGAGCGGGAGTATCTCGACGAATCGATCGACGCCCGCACCCGCGACGAGGTCGAAGCCGAGGCCAGACGAACAACGGAGGTGCGTCGGCGCCGTCGGTCCCGGGGTCAAGTACTGCTGCTGTTCACCGTCGCTGCTGCGTTGAGTGCCGTGATCGCGTATCCGCTGGTGATCTCGAGCAACCGCGACTCAGTTGCAATGATCCTGACCGACCGACGAACCGACAGCCGCTTCGACGAACTCCTCGCTCGAGGACTCGAACAGGCGGCCGACGACAACGGATTTGACGCGGTCGTGTTGGAACCCCCGTACGCGACTGCCGAGTATGCCGCACGACGTGAGCTCGCGACTGGACCGGCATTGATGTTCGGTGGATTTCTCATGGTCGACGTGCTCGTGGACCTTGCGCCCGAGTTCCTCGACACGACCTTTGTGCTGGTGGATGTCGGTGTCGACCCCCAACCGGGTCCCAACCTTGTCACGGTGAACTTCGCCGTCGAGGAGGGATCATTCCTCGTCGGTGCGGCCGCAGCGCTCGAGTCCCGATCCGGCAAGGTGGGATACATCGGGGCCAACTCTTCGCCACATATCGATGTGTTTCGCGCCGGTTTCGAGCAGGGCGCCGCAACCGTGGATGCTGATGTCGAGGTCGTTTCACGGTTGATCCGGCCAGCGGTGGATGGCGAGCCCAGATACGACGGCTACGAGAACGCGGCCATGGCCAAGCAGATTGCCACCGAGATGTACCGTGACGACGGCGTCGACGTGATCTTCGTGGCCGCTGGTGATTCGGGGCGCGGCGTCGCCGAGGCAGCGGATGAGCTGAGCACGCCAGCCCGCAAGCTGTGGATGATCGGTGTCGACAACGATCAACTGTTCGACCTCCCAGAATCTCAGCGAGAGCACGTCCTCACCTCGATGGTCAAGCGATTCGACGCCGGAGTGGCCGCGGCCGTCGCGGCACACGCGGATGAGTCACTCGCCCCGGGCCAGCTTTCGCTCGGCCTCGCGGATGACGCAGTCGGTTACACCACGTCGGGTGGATTTCTCGACAACGAGACGGTGTCGGCGCTCGAAGGCTTCAGATCCGAGATCATCGACGGACGCCGACGAGTGGCGCCGACACCCGTGGCGGCGGTTCCGGTGCCGGAGGTCGTGACCGAGGCGGACGCAACGCTCGTCACGTTCGACGGTACCGACTGCGTCGTGGAGGGTCCGCAGAGCTACGGGCTCGGAGCTGATCAACAGTTCGTCTTCACCAACCGGTCAACGGGTGTCGCCGCGGTCACCGTCTGGAAGGTGCCCGACGGCACGGAGTTGAGTGATGCCACGAACGGTGGAATCTTCGAGCTCACCGACGTCAGCTCGGGGCTGCGCGCCGTCGGCGAGTCGAACCCCGGGGATGCCGTCGCCGTGAGCGCGATGATCGACGAGCCGGGCGACTGGCTGGTCATGTGCGTCGACGATTTCGATCACCCTGGAGCCGTCGCGACTGCAGCGTGAGCCCTTCCGTTTGCGGCGCACGTTGCGTGAGCCGGGTCACCGAAAGTGCGCCGCAAACGTGGGTGCCCACGCCCATCTCGTTTGTGGTGCGTTTTGGGTGGGCCGGGTCACCGAAAGTGCGCCGCAAACGAGATGGGGAAGGGCGGGGCGGGTGATCAGAGGAGGATGACGGCGGCGGCGGCGACGGCGAGGGATGCGGTGAGCCAGGCGGCGACGACCGTGCGCTGGGGTGGCTCGGAGCGCCGCAGAGGCTGCTCGACGAGTCGATGGAGGACGACCGCCACGGCGAGTGATGCGACGACCTTGAGCAGGAGCAGCGCCCATGAGTCGAGCCCGGTGCGGTCGGGCGTGAGGATCAGGATGATCGGCCAGTGCACCAGATACCACGAATAGCTCCAACGGCCGATCGAGACCGCCGGTGTCCACGAGAGCCCACGCGTGAGCGGGCCAGGGAGCAACAAAGCCGTCACGAGGGCAGCGTTGACCAGCGACATCGCGCCGTAGCCGCCGTTCAGAAGCCACGGCGGGTCGTAGTCGGTGGTGGCGGCGAGCACGATGACGATCGTGATCGCCACGATTCCTACCCAGGGCAACGTAGTCGAGCATCGGCCGAGAACGTCGGGGCGTACGTGCAGGGCGATCGCCAGCGCCGAGCCGGCGAGCAGTTCCGATGCCCTCGTGATCGTACTGAACTCCAGTTGGTACTGGGGCCAGTCGGCCAGCAACTGAAACCCGACCGAGATCAGCCACCCGCTCGCAACCATGATCGACAGGTTCCGCACAGGTCGCGCAGTACGAAACGCCGCAACGAACGCAATCACGAGGAGTACGTAGAACTGCTCCTCGATCCCCAGCGACCAGAACGGTCCGAGCGGCCCGACGATCGTGCGCAGCAGAGCGCCTTCTCCGCTCCAGATCACGTGCCAGTTGGTGTACCCGAACGTGCCTGCAACCGCATCGGAGGTCGTCATGCCCGGCCAGAATCGACTCGAGAGGACGACGGTGGCGAGCACCACCACTATCGAAGCCGGCGCAAGGCGCTTGAGTCGGCGAGTCCAGAATTGGCGCATACCCGTCGGCCGGCGAAGCAGCACGGTGGTCACCAGGTACCCCGACAGGGTGAAGAACACCGATACGCCGATGAAACCGCCCGGTGCCACGTTCGTGAGGTCCGAGGTCGCACCGGCGTGGTAGAGCACGACCGCGATGACGGCAATGGCGCGCAGGCCGTCGAGTGCCGGGTGATAGCGGTCGCTCTCGAGCGCGGGCGCGGACGGCGCCGCGGTCTCCGTCACCGCTTCCTCGAATCCGAGGCGAACATCGTCGATGCCGTCAGCAGCACCACGCCGAGCAGCGTCCATCCGTGGAGCCACTCGAAGCGGATCGGGAACCCGGCGCCCGGGAACGGTCGATCGGTCCTCACGACGGCGGTGACGACCAAGCCGGCCCCAACCACGAGGAACGCACCGAACAAGCCCATCAGTCGATTCCGGCGCAGCACGATCGTCGGTACACCGAGCAGCAGCGCAACCAGCGCCCAGGCCCATCCGACGAACAGCGCCGTTGCCACCGCACCGACCGCCACCGTCATCACCGCTCGTCGTCGATCCGCCCGGTCGTCAACGCCTCCCTCCTCCGAATTTCTCCTCCCGGTGCGCGCTGAGCGCGCACTGCGAGGAGGATTTCGGACGTGAGGGGCGAGCCTCGGCGAGACGACCAGCGCCGAACGGTCGCTGGTTCGTCGGCGATCGAACACGACGAGGCCGATCGCCAGCAGCGCGCCGAGGGAGCTGAGTGCGAAGGCGACGTTCAGGGGGCGCTGTGCGGTCCACGTGACCGTCACGGTGGTCGGTGTCGTCGTGGGTTCGAGATACCAACCGTTGGCATTGCCGTCGACGAGTAGTGGGGCTCCCAGCGAACCGTCGGGGGTCGAGGCCGTCCAACCGGTGTTGTAGCCCTCGCCGACGACGACCCAGCATCCGCTCGGGCACGCCGGCACGTCGATGATGCGTCGATGCCTCGACTCGGTGACCTCGACCGGGGTGACGAGTCCCGATCCCGGGTCGGGACCATCCTCGGCGAACAGCACCTGATCCACCTGGATACCCGTGGCCTGCGATCCGGCACCGACGAGTTCGTGGTTGCCGACGGCGAGAGTCTCGATCGGATCGCACGGCGTGGCGTCGACCGGGCCGCCGGCCAGCAGCGACTCGGTGTCGGTCGTGAACGACAGCGCCAACGGCTTCCCGTCGAGTTCGACGAGGTCGGTGC
>JBGTEH010000205.1:0-1848 GCA_041747915.1 Ilumatobacteraceae bacterium | reverse complement strand
CCGTCGTCGATGAGACGGCCGACGCCAGCCGAGCCATGCCCAGCTTGGGAACCGAACGCGAGACCTGCAGCGCCTTCATCGGCGCGCCCCCACCCCGAAGCGTTGGCGGCGTTGGCGCTCGGACAGCAGGGGTCCGATCGGGAGCCTCGGTCGAGGACCGCCCGGCGACTTGCTCCAGTGCTCGACGAGCCAGCCGCGCTTGCGGGCGATCGCCGCGAGGCGCGTCTCGGGGTTCACGGCGACGGGGAATCCGACGGCCTCGAACAGTGGAAGGTCCGACGACGAGTCGGCGTAGGCAACGCACTCGTCGAGATCGAAGCCCTCGGCATCGCAGTAGTCCGACAGGATCTGGGCGCGTGCTTCGCCGGTCGGCGGCACGGTGAGCATCTCGCCCGAGTACGTGTTGTCGGGTCGGATCGACATCTCGGCCGCGACGATCTCGTCGAACAGCGGCCGCAGGCCCTCGACGTTGAAGCTCAGCGCGCCGGTGATCAGGATGGTGCGATGGCCGAGCGCGCGGTGATGGCGGACCCGCCGGAGACCCTCGGGGAACGACTTGGTCATGATCATCTGTGCGAACATCTCGGCCGCGTCTCGTTCGATCTGTTCGACCGGCGCATCCTCGTAGCGTCGGTAGAAGTGGCGCAGGAAATCGGTGCGGTCGGCCCGATCGAGCTTCAACAACCCGGGGCCCTCGGCCACCGTGCGCAGGAGATAGCGGATCCGCTCGGGCGTGTCGAGGCGACGGGTCGCCAGCCACGAGTAGCTCTCCACGACGTTCGAAGCGATCAGGGTGTTCTCGAGATCGAAGGCCACGACCTGGCGCTTCGGATCGAGTACCTGCTTGCGCATGCGCGCCATGCGGTCTGTCGACGTCGCGGGGCCAGGAGTCGTCTTCACGCGAGCGTGTTGGACGATCGAGGGGAGGTGGACCTGGGTGATGTACGTCGGCCAGTCGACCGACCGCGGATCGAAGTTGAACTCGGCCCGGTCGGCCTCGTCGAGTTCGCCCCAGGTGCTCATCAGGTTGTCGACCTGGTAGATCGCCTCGCACTCGGTGTACAGGCCGTACAGCTCGACGTACGTGAGAGCGCGCTCGATCTCGACGCGCTTCGTCTCGACCTGGGCCGACCACTCGGCCTGGCGGCCGCGCAGCGGCAGGTTCTGGAGCACCTTCTCGCTGGCGGTCAGGACCCGCTTGGCCCGCCCGAGCTGCGCCTGCACGCGTCCGCGGCCCGGAAAGCGGAACTCGGGCACGACGATCGGCTGGCCCTTGGAGTCGTAGAGCGGATGTTCGAGGAACCAACCGCTCACGTTGTCGACGAGCATGCGGTAGCGCAGCGGGTTGATTCCGCCCGAGGCGACGTGAGTGATCGCCGGTGCCCGATCGGGGCCGAGCGCGGCGACGGCGATGATCGACGCCACGACGATGTCGACGGGGATCACGTCGACCGTGCCCTCGGGAACGCCGGGGAACTCGTCGAGGAGGCCGCGGGCGTACGAGATGAGGACCGGCTCGGCCATTCGGAACCCGCGGATCCAGCCGGGCTTGGGCTCGGCGAGCGCCGACTCGATGATCGAGGGACGCACGATCGACACCGGAACCGGTCCCTTGACGTCGGTGAGGGCCTGCTCACCGAGCGCCTTCGTGAACGCATACGCATCCGGCCAGCCGACGCTTGCGGCGCGGGCGCGGCCGGCCTCGACGAGTTGGTCCTTGACCCAACGGTCGCGCAGCGCTTCGGTCTTCGAGGCCAGCGCCGGGGCACCTGCGGCGCCGAGTTCGGTGCGCGCCTCGGAGCGGAACCGCTCGAGATTCTCGCGGCTGCGGCTCGCCGCATCGGCGTC
>JBGTEH010000204.1:0-8740 GCA_041747915.1 Ilumatobacteraceae bacterium | reverse complement strand
CAGGACACGCCCTGGCAGGCCGAGATGGAAGAGGCGTTTCCGTACGTCGAGACGCCCGATCAGCGCACCGCGATCGACGACATCAAACGCGACATGGAGCTCGCCCATCCGATGGACCGACTGTTGTGTGGCGACGTCGGCTTCGGCAAGACCGAGGTGGCAATCCGCGCCGCATTCAAGGCGATTCAGGACGGCAAGCAGGTCGCCGTCCTCGCGCCGACGACGCTGCTTGCAACCCAGCACGGCAACACCTTCGCCGACCGGTTCGCCGGCTTCCCGATCCGCGTCGAGGTGCTGTCGCGCTTCCTCACCACCGGGCAGGCGAAGAAGGTGATCGAGGGCGTCAAGACCGGTGAAGTCGACTGCGTGATCGGAACCCACCGTCTGCTCGCCAACGACGTGAAATTCAAGGACCTCGGCCTGCTCGTCGTCGACGAGGAGCAGCGCTTCGGGGTGCAGCACAAGGAAACGATGAAGAAGATGAAGACGAACGTCGACGTCCTCACGCTGTCCGCCACCCCGATTCCGCGCACGTTGGAGATGTCACTCGTGGGCATCCGCGACCTGTCGCTGTTGCAGACCCCGCCCGCCGATCGCCAGCCCATCCTCACCTACGTCGGCGAGTACGACGAGCGGGTCGCCATCGAGGCGATCCGCCGCGAGTTGCTGCGCGAGGGCCAGGTGTTCTGGGTGCACAACCGGGTGCAGTCGATCGACACCGCGGCCGCCCGCCTGCGCCAACTCGTGCCCGAGGCTCGCATTGCAATCGCCCACGGCCAGATGGATGAAGCGATGTTGGAAACCGTCGTGCAAGACTTCTGGGACGGCCAGTACGACGTCCTCGTGTGCACCACGATCATCGAGTCGGGCATCGACATGCCGACCGTGAACACGCTCGTCGTCGAGCGATCAGACCTGCTCGGGCTCGGGCAGATGCACCAGTTGCGTGGACGCGTGGGACGGTCGGGCCAGCGCGCGTACGCCTATCTGTTCCATCCCCGAGACAAGGTCCTGAGTGAGGAGGCCTACGAGCGACTGCGCACGATCGGCGAGTCGACCGAACTCGGCTCGGGCTTCAAGATCGCAATGCGCGACCTCGAGATCCGCGGGGCCGGCAACCTGCTCGGCGAGTCGCAGTCCGGCCACATCGCTGCGGTCGGCTACGACCTGTACTGCCAGATGGTGACCGAGGCGGTCAGCGAGATGAAGGGTGAACCACGGCCGGACGCACCCAGCGAGATCAAGCTCGACGTACCCACCGACGCCTACCTGCCCACCGACTACGTTGCCAAGGAGGAGCTGCGGCTCGAGGCCTACCGCCGCCTCGCCGGAGTCACCACGGCGGCCGAGGTCGACGACATCCGCGCCGAGTGGGAGGACCGATACGGCGCACTCCCCGAACCGGCCGGCGCACTCCTCCAGGTGGGCCACCTTCGCGCCGAGTGTCACCGCCTCGGCATCAACGACATCCAGATCAACGCGTCCGCGTCGGCCGGCGGAACCGCCAAGCTGGCGCCGCTGGAGCTGAAGCTGTCGGAGACCATGCGGTTGCGGCGCATCTCGAAGGGTGCCAAGTACAAAGAGGATCTCGGCCAACTCGTCGTGCCGATCCCCCGCGGCACCGATGCGTCGAGCTTCCTCGCCACCTTCCTGCGTGACCTCGTCCCCGTCGAATCGCCCTGAGCGACGACACCGCACCACGCACCGGGGCACGACACCGGGCCACGACATCGTGCGAGGTCGGGTGGGCGGTAGGGTTCGGCGAGTGGTTCGACGCTCGTTGCTGATCCTGCTCCCACTCACGCTGGCCGTTGCTGCGGGTTGCTCGAGCGTCTCCGACAGCGACGTCGTCGCACGGGTCGACGACGTCGAACTCACCACCGACCAGTTCGATGAACGGCTCACCGAACTCGGAGTCACCGGCGCCGATGTGGTCCCACTCGATCCCGTGCGCGCCGAGATCAGTCGCTGGATCCAACAGCAGCTCGTGCCGACCGACGAGATCGCCGCCCTCTACGACGCCGGTGCTGCCGAAGCCGGTGTGGTGTGCATCAAGGCGATCGTCGTCACCGACGAGGACACAGCGAACGCAGCGCTCGACGAGATCGATGCGGGCGCCGACTTCGTCACGGTCTTCCAGCGCGACAACCTCGACGAGAGCCTCGCAGCGACCAACGGAGCGATCGGCTGCCCGGCCGCGGCCGAACTGGCCGACCGCGCCGGCACGCCGTTCATCGATCTCGCCGCCACTCTGTCGCCCGACACTCCGTTCGGGATCGCGCCGATCCTCGACGATTCCGGCACCGAGGCAGCGTGGGTCGTGCTCGGGTTCCGACCATACGCCGAACTCGACAGCGTCGACGCCGAACAGGTGGCCGCGCTCGTCGATGTCGGCGACATCGCTGCCGACGCCGATGTCTACGTGGCCTCGCGTTACGGCACGTTCGATGTCGAATCCGGCACCGTCGTGAGCCTCGGCTGAGTGGCCCGCATCGTCATTGTCGGCCTGGGCCCCGGCGGGCACCAGCACGTGACCGCCGAGACGCTCGACACGATCGAGCGAGTCGAACACCGCTACGTGCGCACCGAGATCCATCCCAGTGCCGATCTCATCGGCGACGCCACCAGCTTCGACGACCTGTACGAGTCCGCTGACACGTTCGACGAGGTCTACGTGCAGATTGCCGACCGCCTCGTCATGGCCGCGACCACCCACAGCGAAATTCTGTACGCCGTCCCCGGGTCGCCGCTCGTGCTCGAACGCAGCGTGCGCTACCTGCGCGAGCGCACCGCTCTCGACGTCGACGTCGACCTCGAGATCCTGCCAGCAATGTCATTCCTCGATGTGGCGTGGGCTCGCCTCGGCGTCGACCCCGTGGAAGCGGGCGTCCGGCTGGTCGACGGGCACGACTTCGCCACGGCTGCGGCCGCTGAACGAGGTCCCCTGCTCGTGGCTCACACGCATGCCGACTGGGTGCTGTCGCAGATCAAGCTGGCCGTCGACGGCGCCACCGGCGACGAAGAAGTCACCATCTTGCAGGCGCTCGGCACGCCCGACGAGCGCCTGATCACCACCAAGTGGGCCGAACTCGACCGCACCGTGACCGCCGACCACCTCACCTCGCTGTGGATTCCCGCGCTCGGTGTACCGGTCGGTGTCGAATACGTGCGGTTCCATCAGCTCACCCGGCTCCTGCGTGAGCAGTGCCCGTGGGACATCGAGCAGACTCACCGGTCACTGGTCCCACATCTGCTGGAGGAGACCTACGAGGTGGTCGACGCAATCGAGGGACTCGATGCAAACGATACGACGACCGACGACGATCTGATCGAGGAACTCGGCGACCTCCTCTACCAGATCGAGTTCCACGCAACGATCGCCGAGCAGGAGGGACGCTTCACCATCGCCGATGTGGCACAGGGCATCCACGACAAGCTCGTGCGACGCCATCCTCACGTGTTCGGTGACCTGGTCGGAACCGACCTCGGTACCGACGAGGTGCTCGCCAACTGGGATGAGATCAAGCGCACCGAGAAGGCGCGTACGTCGGTGTTCGACGGCATTCCTCGGTCGATGCCGGCGCTGGCGTACGCCGCCAAGGTCGGCGCCAAGGCCTCGAAGGTCGGTTTCGACTGGCCCGACGTCACCGGCGCGTTCCCCAAGATCGCCGAGGAGACCGACGAACTGCTCGCCACGATCGATGACGTCGGCGACCGATCAGCCGAAGAACTCGGCGACCTGCTGTTCGCCGTCGTGAACGTCGCCCGGCACCTGCGCGTCGACCCCGAACTCGCGCTGCGCGCAGCAACCGACAAGTTCCGCACCCGCTTCGAAGGCGTCGAGGTGCTCGCCGCCCAACGAGCGATCGACCTGCGCAACGCCGATCTGGCCATTCTCGATTCGCTGTGGGACGAGATCAAAGCCGGCGAGATGGCAGCCGGCGAGACCACAGCCGGCGATCGCTGACCGCCCGCCCAAGGCTCCGTCCGGCGTCGTGGTTCGTTCAGGCCTCGGACAGCCCGGCGGGCGCCTCGGGCCCCGGTGAGGGTTGGGCCGCCATCGCGGCGAGCGTCTGCTCCCATTCCGTGCGCCAGCGTTGCCAGCGCAGGTCGATCACTTCGTCGAACACTGTCGTGGCGCGCCACGTACACAGCGCGAACACCAGCGCCGGCACTCCGAAGAGCACCCCGAGTTGAACGGTCCGCTCGAACGAGGTGAGCCCGCCGTCGCCCAACACGTCGGCCAAGCCGAGCGAGTCGATGAGCAGCACGCCCACCGCGGCCGACATCGGAAGCCAGAACCACGCTCCCACCACTCGCACCGGCGCGCCGATGCGATGCGCCTGCAGAGTGTGGTAGTGGAACGGCAGCCACACGAGGATGAAGCAGCACAACACAGCCACGACGGCCACGAACGTCACCGCAACGTCATCGGGGTCGTCCGCAAAGCGATCCCGGGCCCACGCCACCGCGGTGAAACCGGCGACCGGTGCCATGAATGCGACGAGCCACAGCAACACTGCCACCACCGCGCTCGAACCTCGGGAGTACGTGGTCGCCGGAACGAGTCGGCGCGAGTCGATCATCGCCAACGCACTCCAACACACCAGCATGCAGGCTGCCAGGAAATACGTGGCGATGACGGTCGGGGTGGCGCGCCCGCGCTCCGCGTATGCGGCCAGCAACACGACGGCGATCCCCACGAATTGGGCCAGCGCGAGCATGTACCGCAGCCACCAGGTGGCATGCAGGCGTGGCGGCGGATCGGCGCGCAGAGCCACGAAGGGCCCAGCGGGATCCGCCGGCGTCGTCATGGGGCGTTGCCCATCGCCGACACTCGTGGACCGGGCGTCGCGGCTGGCGAGGATTCGGCAGCGTGTCGACGAGCGACGGCTTCGCGCTGGTCGACCAACGCGTTGTGCCCTGCCGCTTCATGATCTGTGGCGTCCTCGATCGCCCGGCACGCCTCGGTCACCGGCAACGTCGCCAGCAACTCCAGCATCGCGGCAAGAGCAAGGAACCCGGCGAGTCGACCGTAGTTGGCGTCGGCTGACTCCTCGATGGTCGTCAGACCACCGAGCGTCTGGAGATACACGAGAAGCGCAATCCCGACTGCGTACGCGACCCGCAACGGAGATCTCCGCGCGCCGACCGCTTCGGCGGTTCGCTCGAGCAACCTGAACGGCACATACAGCAGCGCCGCCTGTGCCACCAACGCCACGATCGTCACGACGATGCGCTCGTCGCGCGACGCACGATCGGCGAGGGTCCAGATGCCTGCCGCCACGAGCGGCCACGACAGCGCTGCGACAATCGGGTTGCGTCGGAGCCCTGTCGCCATTCGCGCGTTGGTGACCGCCACGAACGTCCAGATCGACACCAGGACGATGACGGCCAGGCCGGCCACGCGGGCACCCGAGTGGAGCACGCCCATGGCATCCCATGCTCGCCGACCATCCGGAAGCGCACCGCCACTCTCCTCTCGCCAGAACAGGTACATGATGAGCGAGCCGACCAGGGTGAGGAGTGCCAGCCCGGACATCATCGTCGCGACGACCAATCGGAGCAGATCGACTCCAGGGATCAGGCGGACTCGACGACGCGACGCCGCTGCGGCCTGACGCGCACCGACCCGTGTCGGTGCGGATCGAGAACGCAGCGCACGCACACGCTCGCCGAGCTGACCACGCCGGCGATCGGCCGCCAATTGCATTGCCTCCTCGACAGTGGCGGCCGCCCGCCACGCGAGCAGCACGGCGATCGCACATGGCGCTACCGCCACGACCCCGACGAGCCACAGAGGCGCCCATTGCGGCGAATCATCGGAGGCGCCGTCCAACACCACGCCGCTGAATCGCAATGCGACGATCGACCCGACCCCCACGAACACCATGGCCACCGGCACCCACATCCATTGCGCCAGACGCGCTGAGTGACCACCGACCTGGCGAACGATTCCCGAGAGCAGGTACAGGGGCCGATACGTCAGCGGGATCGACACGAACAGACACGCGACAGCGACGAGCACCGGGATCGACGACACCGGCTCGTCAGCGCTGCGGCTGATCTGTTCGCCGAGCGACGCAACGATGCCGACAGCAAGCGCGATGAACGCATACGGCGCCAGCCATGCGGAAACGACCTTGGCGGGATCGGGCAGCTCGACCGATTGGGCGGGTTCGACCAAGTGGCGGGCGTTCGACACCGTGAACCACGTCCATCCGAGCACGCAGCCGCCGGCGACCGCACCGGTCGCGATCGACCACCACATGTCCGCTTCGGACCACGGGAGATCGTTGGCGATTCGTCGGATCTCGCGACCCATCAGAGCGAAGGCGATCGTGAGTGCAATCGCGCCGCCCAACCGCCACGGGAACATCGGCGCTAGGTGAGCGTTCGCTGCCTGTGGCGCGGTAAGGACCGCGTCGGGCCGCCCGACCCTGCGAGGAGGTGGCGGCGGTATCGCCTGCGACCGCGGGTGCACGGGATCCATGTCGTCGCAATCGGCAGACAGGCCCAACAACTTGAGGAAATCCTTCCGAGTTCCAGGCAACCCGATGTAACGCCGGTGTCAGACACCAGCGATACACGCGATCCGTTCGCCGGGCGGGGCCGGTTACCTTGGGCGCCATGAGCGAAATCGTCAGCATCATCGGACGCGAGATCCTGGATTCGCGCGGCAACCCGACCGTCGAGGTCGACGTGCTGCTCGATTCCGGCGCCCTGGGACGGGCGGCAGTGCCATCAGGTGCCTCCACGGGCGAGCACGAGGCCGTGGAGCTTCGCGACGGCGGCGACCGCTTCGGTGGCAAGGGCGTGTCGAAGGCGGTTGGCTTCGTCAACGATGAGATCGCCGACGCGCTCGAAGGATTCGATGCACTCGACCAACGATTCGTCGACCAGGTCATGCTCGACATCGACGGCACCGACAACAAGTCACGACTCGGCGCCAACGCCGTATTGGGGGTCAGCCTCGCGGTCGCCAAGGCGGCGGCGATCGAGCTCGACGTTCCGCTGTACCGCTACATCGGCGGACCGAACGCCCACGTGCTCCCGGTTCCGATGATGAACGTCATCAACGGAGGGGTGCATGCCGACAACTCGATCGATCTCCAGGAGTTCATGGTGATGCCGGTCGGCGCGGCGAGCTTTCGCGAGGGTCTGCGTTGGGGAACCGAGACGTACCACGTGCTCAAGCAGCTCTTGCACGAACGTGGACTGTCGACCGCCGTCGGCGACGAGGGTGGGTTCGCTCCGGACCTCGATTCCAACGAAGATGCGATCAAAGTCCTCGTCGAGGCGATCACACGGGCCGGCTTCACGCCGGGCGACGACATCGCCATCGCCCTCGATCCGGCGACCAGTGAACTCTTTCGGGACGGCGCCTATCACCTCACCGGCGAAGGCAAGGTCTTGTCGCCGTCGGAGATGACCGACTACTGGGTGCGCCTCGTCGGCACGTATCCGATCGTGTCGGTCGAGGATGCGATGGACGAGAACGACTGGGAGGGATGGGCCACACTGACCGAGGCGGTGGGCGACACGGTGCAGTTGGTCGGCGACGACCTCTTCGTGACCAACTCCGCACGCCTGCGGACCGGGATCGACAAAGGCGTCGCGAATTCGATCCTGATCAAGGTCAACCAGATCGGTTCGCTCACCGAAACTCTCGACACGGTCGGGCTCGCCACGCGCCACGGATACACCTCGGTGATGAGCCACCGATCCGGCGAGACCGAGGACTCCACGATCGCGGATCTCGCGGTTGCCACCAACTGCGGCCAGATCAAGGCCGGAGCACCAGCACGCAGCGACCGCGTCGCCAAGTACAACCAGCTCCTGCGCATCGAAGCCGAACTCGGCGAGTCCGCCGAATACTGGGGCCGCCGCGCCCTCGCGCCCCTCTGAGTGGCGGGCTCGTCGTCCGCTCCGCTTCCTCCTCGCGCCGCTTGCGCTCGTCGCTGGCGCTTCCCTCGCGCGTCGCTGAGTCGGGGGCTTGCTCGTGAGCGGCACACGCTCCAATCGGTGACACCGAGAGCCGGGCCTCAGCTGCGAGACTCACGGCGTGAGCCGCTCGCGTACGACCTCGATTCCGAGGCCCAAGGAACAACCGAAGGCTTCGGCTGACGGTCGATCACGTCTCGGCGACTTCACGCGACCCATCCCGATCGACAAGCGCATCCTGCGGCGACCTCGCTGGGTACTGGTCGGCGCGGCATTCGTTCTCGTCGTCGGTGCCACGATCGTCGCCGCCCTCTTCATCTTGCCCGTACAGACCTGGATCGACCAGGACGACGACCTCGCCCAGCGCCAGGCCGAACTCGACGAACTCCAGCGTGTCAACGGTCAACTCGCCGGCGAGGTCGACCGCCTGCGGACCGACGACGGCGTCCGCGAGGCAGCGCGCGAGGAAATCGGCTTCGTCGATACGGGCGACCGGCGCTCCACGATCCTGCCAATGCCTCCGCTCCCGGCCGAACTCCCTGCTGGCTGGCCGTACAACGTCGTCACAGGCATCATTGCCGCGCGTACGGCTGGCCCCGAACCTGCCGTCGCGGACTAGGTTCACGTCGACGCACCGATTCGGGTGCCAGACGGTTGAGGAGCACACGTGGCCGGCAGCATTCTCGGAACCAGGGTCCAGCGCAAGGAAGATCCGAAGTTCCTCACGACCGGCGGCGTCTACGTCGACGACATGGACGAGGCATTGCTGAGTGGCGCACTCCACGTGGTGTATGCC